>PFOG01000044.1 GCA_002792395.1 Candidatus Portnoybacteria bacterium CG_4_10_14_0_2_um_filter_44_20
TGAAACAAGTGGAGAATAAATTCTCTGCAAGCAAGCAGCATGACGTTTTAGGAAGAACTGACTATAAGCCTAACGATATCTTTATTCTAAACGGTTTTTTAAAAAAACACAAAGAAAATCATTAATCGAACCCTTGCCAGAAAGGAAAATGATTGATAAGATAAACACTGGATTAAATGAAAGAAATCCTAAGCGTCATCCTGAAGGAGCGCTTCGACTGCGCTCGGCGTAAACTGCGCGACTGAAGGATCTCTTGAGATTCTTCGCTTCACTCCGTTTCGCTCAGAATGACATAGCACAGAAATGCCTATATTAGATGCCGCCAAAAAAGCAGCGAGACAAAACAAGCGCCGGAAAGCGCTGAATTTGCAATACAAAAAGAAAATGAAAGAGCCGATAAAAGAATTTAAAAAACTACTTGTCGGAAAGAAAACCGAAGAAGCGAAAAAGTTACTGCCGCAAATTTATAAGGCTCTGGACAAATCCGCCAAGCATGGCACTATCAAGAAAAACAACGCCGCCCGAAGAAAGTCGCGACTGACAAAAATGGTTAATAAAGCTGTAATCTAAAACAGCTTTTCGGGATTTACGATGTATGATTTACGATTTACGAAAAAATGTCCTTCGGGGCATTTTTATTGTTTCTAAGTTTAATACCCCGCGCGTAAGCGCGGGGGATGAAGCTTGTTCCCTCGCATATTGCGGGGACGCTGCGAAGCGGCGAAACAAGAAGATCCCCCGAGCGTGAGCTCGGGGGATCTTCATTTTTTTTAAATCATAAATCTCGTCTATTATACTTCCATCACTAACATCTCTAAGACTGCTTTCGGCTCTATCCGCCCGGTTTTAATGGCCAAGTCTAGATCTTTGATCCTTAGATAGATTTTCTTCAACCCCTCCAAGCTGAAATTTTTTGTTTGCTGAAAAGATTTTTTAACTACGAACGGATGGAGTTTAGTTCTTTGGGCCAGTTCGGGATAGGGAACTCCTTTTTCAACCAGATCCTTAACTATCAGAAGATTGCGAAACTGATAAGCAAACATTGTTAAAAGGTAAATCGCGTTCTCGCCTTCTTTAAAATGCTGATAAAGCAATCTCAGGGCGTTTTTTTTATTGCGCTGAGCCAGAGCGTCAATCGTCTGAAAAATATTGGCGCTAATCTTGGCTTTTATCAAAAGGGTAACGTCTTCTTTTTTTATCTCCCCGCCCATTTCGCCGCCATTCTTGAAGGCGACAAGCTTATCGATTTCGTTGCTCGCCTGCCATAAATCTCCGCCAAGGCAAACAGCTAATTCCTGAATCGCTTGCCGATTGATGTTTCCACCCCTCGCTTCAACTTCTCTCTTAATCCAATTTTCTAACTGAGTTCCTTCAAGGCTCCCGAATTCCTGCGAGAGAGCGCCTTTAGCGGTTAAAAATTTAAAGGCCTGGCTTCTTTTGTCGGGTGCATTTTTCTCGTAGACAACCAGCACCACCTCCTGCTCTTTTTCGAGCTTCTCTCCCTTAAAGTATTCTATAACCTCTCTCTGGTTTTCCGGGCTTAGGCAAAAAAGATTTTCTATCACAATTAATTTCTTTTCGGCAAACATCGGCCTGCTTTTTATGGCTTCCCTTAAATCATCCAATCCCGTTTCGCTCAAGTCGAATTTTAAAAAATTCAGCCCGCTTTTGTGTTTGGCCTTGTATTTCTCGATGATACGCTTTAATTTTTGCCGGCTGCGAAAAGAATCGGGGCCGTATAAAAAAATGATCATAAAATTAGGTACCGGGGACTGGGAATCAGGAACGTAATTCCCAATTCCCAGCTCCTAGTCCCAGGTCACCGTTTTCTCCGGTTCAATTATTTCCACCCAAATCTGTCCCGGGACAAATTCTATCTCGCCGCCCTCATCATCAAAAAAATAAAGCTTGCTTTCGCGGTCTTTTTTATTTTTACGCCAAGTGCCGCTACCTACTTCTCCGTTGCGATAAATCGTTGCCTCGTCTCCTCCTTCCACCTCAACATTATTATATTGGCCTTCTAGTTCTTCAGAGGCTGCCCACATAATCACCACGTTTTTGGCCTCAACTTGCTGCCCACTTATCTTGTCTATCTCTGGCACCCCACCCCGCCAGCGCAGATAAGAATTCTTTTCCGGATCATAGCGATACTCCACATTATACGGCGGCGCATAACCAATTTTTATAGTCTGTTTACCGGTAGATGAGCGCTGATCAGCGGCAACAGAAAGATGTTCGTATCCTTCAAATCCGTTTTCCGAACGATAGCCTAGCTTAGTGGCGCTATTCACCAATCGCTCCATTGAAGAAAATCCGTTATGAGGGGCGGCAATATTCGACGTTCTATAAAAAGCGCTAAAAGGATTTCTCAAGGCATCAATATTGTCCATAATGCCGGCATTAAGTTTGTCGAGAGCAAAATGCGATCCGCCCCAATGAGCATAAATCGCGTCTATTCCCATTGCCAACGGAATGAAGCTATGGCGAGCCGACCTGAAGCTGCCAATTTCCGCCGGATTGCCGCAAACATAAACTGCCATCAAGCGCGTAATACTATCCTGGACCACCTGCATTTCAAAGACTAAATCCGCGTCTTTCAGGCCGGATAATGGACGGGTTACCGGATCGTTAGCCAACATCACGGCGATGGGCCGTCGATCGTAATCCTGACACGCCAAGCCGCTAATCGGGCTTACGTTTGCGCTTAAAGCACCCCGTGCTTCCGTATTCAGAACTTGCGCCGCCAAATTATCAGAAGAGCTGATACTAATCGTCCGTTTTTCTTGGACAAGAAATAAGAAGCCAATAAATAGAATAAGACCAATAAAAATAATTGGATTTTCTTTACAAAAGATACGTGCTTGGGCAATACCAGAACGAATTTTGTTCTTCCACAGATTCTGGCTTCGCTTAATTTTTCTGTTAATTTTTTTTCTCATTGCTCGGCAATCTTTTTAACAGGCTAAAAAACTCCAGCTCTTCAAAAAGCCGCTTAACATTCTCGAAATTGTAATCATGCAGCTCACACTTTGGCAAATCTAACTTAACAGGAACATCAGTTTTAATAGTCGCCAGATATTTGCTGAAAGCCGCCTGTTCTTTGTATTCTTCGAGCTTATCGCCGATTTTTTGCGGCAACAAACCAACATTTTCATAAAGATTTTCTATGGTGTCATATTCTTTCAATAAGTCGGCCGCCGTCTTGTCTCCAACCCCCGGCACGCCGGGAATATTGTCAGAAGGATCTCCCTTTAAACCCTTGAAATCTGGCATCTGCTCGGGAGAAAGGCCATAGCGGCCACGAACCGCTTTCTCATCATAAAGGATCGTATCGTTAATGCCTTTCTTCAGCGTATAAACTTTAACTTTCTCATTAACCAATTGCAGCGTATCTAGATCACCGGTGACAATAATCGTTTCCACGTCTTCTTTCTTTTCTTCGCTGGCTTGGCGCGCTAAGGTTCCAATAACATCGTCAGCCTCAAACCCTTGTTGCTCGTAGATCGGAACATTCAAAGCGGTTAATACTTGTTTAACGCGACTCAACTGATCATAAAGTTCCTGCGGCGCCCGGACTCTGGTCGCCTTATAATCTTTGAACTCTTCGTGCCGGAAAGTCGGTCCGGCCAGATCAAAGGTCGCGGCCACATAGTCCGGCTTCAAATCGTTTAATACCTTGAGCAAAATGGAAATAAATCCGTAAACCGCGTTGACCAGCTCTCCCTTTTTGGTTGTCAGCTTCGGCAAGGCGTGATAAGCGCGATGGACCAAAGCATTGCCGTCGATCAAAACTAATTTTTTCATATTTTAACGACCGAAGGAATTCCAAAATATCCCCGGAGGTATATTTTTACTCCTTTTTTGAAAAAGAAAGTGAAGGATGCTTCTATTATGATTATTCCATAATACCCCATTTCCTGTCCAATAAAAATATCCCATCCGTTGCCGAATGGGACGATAAACCCCATGCCTTAAAAATGGTTATTCCTTGCGTGGCTTGATGAATGCCCGCCTTTCTTATTTGTTATTAAAAGTTATTTTTCTCTTATTTTCATCCACCCACTCAAATTTTATTACAGTTTTATCTTTCGGCAAAATTTCTTCGACTCTTTCCGCCCATTCGATGACCACTAAATTTTTGGGGTCATTGATTATTTCTTCCAATCCCAATTCCTGCAATTGCCAAGACTTATTCAAACGATAACAATCGATGTGGTATAAATTTTCAATTTTGCAGTTTTTTTCCTTTAATTGGTATTTTTTGATTAAAACAAAACTTGGGCTGGTAATCGAGTCTTTAAGCCTCAGCCCGCGAGCCAGACCCTGCGCAAAAGTAGTTTTGCCGCCGCCCAAATCACCTTCCAGTGCTACAATTATAGCTTTTCTCCCGTTCTTTTTTTTAATTGATTTAACAAAAGATTCTCCTATCTTTTGAGTCTCTTCGCTATTTTTAGTACTAATTTCTTTTGCCATTAAGCGTAGCTTGCGTGAGTGTTCCGCTCACAATAACAAATTAATCATAGCAAATGAAACTCAATTTTACAAACAAAAAACATCTTTAGGGGTTTTTGGAAAGATTATGTTATCCCCAGAAGCCTGATTGACCCCGTTAGAAGTCGCCGACCTTGTGGTTTCAAAAGCAGCACAACAACGCCATTTTTATCAATCGAAATGGGAGATAACGGCAAAAACCCTCATTTTTTCGACTTCTAACGGGGTTGACTATTAGTCGGCTTTGATTTAAATTTAAAGGGTCTTAATTTTGCGCCAGCGCCCTAGAAACCGCACCATCACGCGCTCCACACTCAAATGCCGAAGTCGTCTTTGTCGGAAAAAATCAACGTACTCCATCGCCAAGCGGAAGAAGCGAGAACAAAAGATTTAGCAGAAAAGCTAAATTTGCCGTATTTAGATTTTTTAGATGTCTCGCTTAACCCCGAAGGATTAACAGTGGTCACAGAAGTCCTGGCAGAAAAAACAAATCTTATAGTCATTGATGTGCGAGGCAAAGAGTTAGATGTCGTTCTCTGCGACCCCGAAGATAAAACCACACAAAAAGCCTTAGAAGACCTAAAAAAACAAGGGTTTAATTGTCACTCCTTTTTAGTTTCAAGATCCACCCTAAAACAGATGCTGAAAAAATATCAGCAGCTTTTTTTAACCAAAGAAAAAGCTGGCGGGCAAATGGAAGTGTCACAACAAACCCTAAGCCGCTTTCAAACGGAAATAAAAGGAGTGGAAGACCTTCGAAAAAAAATTGATGAGATACCCGCATCCCAAACCTCAAGTTTGCTGGAACTAATGATCGGCAGCGCCCTTAAGCTCGAAGCTTCCGACATTCACATAGAGCCCAAAGAAAACAATGCTCTTCTTAAATACCGCCTCGATGGGTTGTTATATGAAATCACCGCCTTCTCGTACCAATCTTACCATTTAATCTTATCCAGACTAAAAATGTTATCCGGAATGAAATTGAACATTCGTGATACTGGCCAGGACGGGAGATTCAGCATCAAACTTGAAAAAACTACGATCGAAGTAAGATCGTCGATAGTGCCTGGTAATTACGGCGAAAGCGTTGTGATGCGTCTTTTAGATCCAGAAACAATCCGTCTGGACCTGGAAGAAATGGGGTTCAGAGAAGATGCCTTGGCCCTGATAGAAAGAGAGATTAGAAGACCCAACGGCCTGATTATTACCACAGGACCGACCGGCTCGGGAAAAACAACAACTCTTTATGCTTTCGTGAGAAAAGTTGCCACGCCCGAGGTAAAGGTTATCACCCTTGAGGACCCGATCGAATATCATTTACCCGACATAACCCAAACCCAGGTTGAACCGGAAGCCGGTTATGATTTTGCCTCCGGCCTGCGCTCAATCCTACGCCAGGACCCCGACATTCTGCTGGTAGGCGAAATCAGAGACTCCGACACGGCCAAAACTGCCGTTAATTGTTCCTTGACCGGCCATTTAGTCTTTTCAACCCTTCACACCAACGACGCGGCTGCCGCCGTGCCCCGCTTTATCGACCTCGGGGCTGATGCCCGCGCCCTCTCGTCAAGCTTAAAACTAATGATGGCCCAAAGGTTAGTCAGAAAGCTCTGCCAAAAATGCAAAAGGCCATATGTTCCATCTCCGGAAGTCTTAAATAAACTTCGAACCGCCCTCGAAGACATCAAACATCCCGATATTGAAAAGGCAACTTTTTTCCAGGCAACTGGCTGCGATAAATGCAATGGGCTGGGCTACAAAGGACGGATTGGAGTATTAGAGTTAATCCCCGTTGATGTTGAAGTGGAAAAACTGATCGCTAGCTCTCCGTCTCACGCTGAGATTTTTGAGCTAGCCAAAAAGAAAGGAATGATTACTATGTATCAGGATGCTCTGTTGAAAGTATTAAACGGCATTACAACTTTAGAGGAAGTTGAGCGAGTTATCGATTAGTTTGAGCTCATATTAAGTTTCCCATTTTGTCATTCCTGCGCCACCCGTAGGTGTGGCGCGGGAATGACAGCTAAAATTAAAAAGCAAATCAAAAATCACCCCAAAAAGTGATTTCGCCAAACGATACCAACCCGCAGGCAACGGCTTCCCTTCTTGCCAGGGAAGGCAGAATTTTACCGAGGAATAACCCAGTCGGAACCAGATTACCCATACGAGAAAAAATTCCAAAAGACCCTGTTTTGCATTTAAAAAAATGAGTCCTTATTGCCTGCGGGCTAGTATCGTTTGTTGTTAAGAGTCTATCATATTATTTGGGTTTTGTCAACATGAAAACTCTTATCCGTCTTTTTTTTATTATCATTTTTTCAATTCCGCTTCTTCTGATTACCGCTTCTATTCCCGAGAGTCGGCTGTTTTCGGTCTGCTTGGCCGATTCACCGACGGTCGTAATTAATGAAGTTGCGTGGATGGGAACAGTTACTTCGACTAACGATGAATGGGTGGAACTTTATAATAATACTGCCCAAGACGTAGATATTAATAACTGGACTCTTGTGTCTACAACCGACGACAAGTTCTCTATTTTGCTTTCCGGCAAAATTTTGGCCCAAGGATTTTTTCTTCTAGAAAGAAAAGTGAGTAATAATAGTCTCGCCCCCATATTAGCCGATCAGACATATCCATACGCCAATGTTCTACATAATGACGGTGAATATTTAGAACTAAAAGACGCAACGGGACGTCCAATTGATGTTGTCAACGGTTTTCCGTGGCCTGCTGGAAAAACGGGGGTGGGGACTATGGAAAGGATAAGCCCCGAATCGGCAGATAGTTGGCAAGCCAGCGCCACGCCAGAAGGGACTCCAAAAGCGCAAAATAGTACACCAATTCAAACCGCCGATGAACAACCAACAGAAACGCCAGGTGAAACAGAATCGACAACATTAACTTCAACATCAACTCCAACCTCAAGCGACCACTCTCCCGAGGCCAATGCCGGACCGGATATAATTGCCTTAGCTAATCAAGAGATTAATTTTGATGCCAGCCAATCGTCTGATCCGGACGGCGATTCTTTGGCTTATCGTTGGAATTTTGGAGACGGAACGACTGCGGATAAACCTACTATCAACCACTCCTATCAATATCCGGGCACCTATATTGCCGTTTTGGAAGTCAACGACGGCCAAAACAGCTCCTCCGACCAATTAACGGTTACCGTTTATTCTAACTCAATCCTTATCAGCGAATTTCTGTCGGCGCCGACCGGAGCCGACCAAGACAACGAATGGATTGAACTTTACAACGATTCCGGTCAAGTAGCTGATCTGTCAGGATGGCAAGTGGATGACGCCGAAGGCGGCAGTAAACCGTTCACCCTTCCACAAAATACTTTGCTGGCCGGACATCAATATTTGGTACTACAGCGCCCGACAACAAAAATTGCGCTCAATAATGACAACGACAGCGTCCGACTGATTTATCCAACCGGCCAAGTCGTCCAGGAAATCAAATATGGCAAAGCCAAAGAAGACCAATCCGTCAGCTTAGCCGGCAACCGCCAATATCTCTGGAGCGCTTCGCCAACGCCCGGCGGCCCTAACTTCATCAGCGCCAACCAGCAAAAAACCAACAGCCAAATATCGGCCGCCATTACTCAAGCAGGGGAAAATATGGAGTCCATCCAAAGCATCATCCCGCAAGAAACCGCTCTGACCGTTACTCAAGAAACGCCAGCCGCCAACCTAACGCCACAAACATCCGCTTCCGCGCCACTTAAAGAAATCTCGTCTTCGCCTTCCAACAAAAAGAGCGACAAAACAAACAATCAAACCGCCTCTCTAACTGAAACTATCAAATCCTCTCCCGCGACAACGCTTCTTCTGATAATCGTTTTTGGCGTCCTGGCTGGATTAGGATTGATAAAGATTAGACGAAAAAGGGGGATATAAAACTGTTCTGTTCTGGAGACCTCATAAATTAACTGCTATACTTTTAATAGTAAAATATTTGAAGCATGGCAGTATAACTTCGCATAATATACAAATTTTGCTTATTAACTGACACTTACTTCGCATAATAACGAGTTGGACGAAATTATGCTTTTGGCCTAAAAATATAAATATGGAAAATGGAAAAAGAAAAAAAATTATGATAGGTGGTAGCATGTCTTTTGCTAAAGAAATGGATAGCGCCAGAAACCTTTTGGAAAAAATTGGCTACGAAGTGTTTGTACCGCTGGACACCAATCATGTGATAAATGATCCCGAGAAGAAGACTGATGTTAAATTCTTGAAAGAGCTTGGTGTTGGCCGTGGTGATGCCGAGTTAGTCGCAAAATCCGACGCCTTTGTCATATTGAATTACCCCAAGCACGGAGTTGATGGCTATATTGGCCCTGGCGCTTATCGTGATTTAAGCGTGGCGTGGTGGTTAAAAAAAATAATTTTTTTTCTTTTTCCTTACGATGAAAATCAGAACAACCATAAGTATGAAATGCTTGGATTTGCGCCGATTATACTAAATGGCGAGATTGAGAATATTAAAAAATATTTTTAGGCCAAAAGCATAACATCGCAGAACAATACATATCCGGTTCCGCTATCGCTCCACCCAAATTTTTGTCTCGCTAGCGCTCTACAAAAACTTCGGATATGCAAAACGTTAGACGAATTGGCCGGAAATCTCTTTATCCGTGGTTATTCTCAAGTTCTTGAGAATATTGGAATAACAAATTGCCTTGTTCTGCAGGGGCTTTTTTGATTGGCATAGAATCGGGTTGTCCACCCCAAGACACGCCAAATATGAACCGTTGGGATAGTTTGCGGCTCGCCTGAGCCGTTCAAACGGCTCATTTACACCATTTAAGCCGTTGCCGTCCGCGGTCTCTTTTGGGAACTGTTTTGTTTTGAAACCAATAGCGCGAGAACGGTTCTCGAACTAAGTTCGAGAACCGTTCTCCTAGCATTGCCGCAACCGGCATTGCCTCTCTATACTGGAGTTTTTTGTTAATTTCGTTATCTTTGCTATACTGAATTAGAAGAAGGCCAATAAATTTTATGCCAAAAATTCAATCATCAAAACACTTGTTTATGAATAATTTCACGGAGGAATATTTGTCCGTGAATAAAATTTTTAACCACTTAGACAGAGTCAAGGAGCTAATGGATACTGGCGATACCTTGCCGATAATGATGGAGATAGACCCAACCAATAGTTGTATTCATAAATGTCCTCGCTGTCCGGAGTCCGGCAATCGTTTTGCTGAGGCGTCTTTAACGCTTGATTTTATGAAAAAGGCGATTGACCAAACATCGCCTTTTTTAAAAGCGGCTGTTTTTACTGGCGGAGGAGAACCTCTCTACAACCCCAATACTATCGAAGCAATAAAATACGCGGCATCCAAAGGTTTGTCAGTTGCTCTAATCACCAACGGCACGCTGATCAATGAAGAAAAATCCGAGGCGATTGTTAGGTATTGCGAGTGGGTACGGATAAGCATTGATGCTTTTGATGAAAAAGATTATTTGCAGACGCATGGCATAGGCGAGGAATATCTGCAAAAAGTTTGGCATAATATCGGGCTACTAGTGGAGGCTAAAAAGAAATTTAACACAAAATGCACGATCGGCGTCGCTTATTTGGTTAGCAAGCAAAATCGGAAGAATATGTTTAAATTCGCCGAAAAGGCCAAAAAGGCTAATGTGGATTATTGCCAATTCAGGGCATTCCACTATTCAGATTTTGATTTTGCCAGCGATTTGCCAAAGACCAAAGAATTGGAAGACGAAAATTTCAAAGTCATTGCCTCTATGCAGAGAATTGTTAAGGAAGAAGGGAATTTTGATGCGTGTCTCGGCGATTATTTTAGAACAGTTCTGGCGGCCGACGGCTATCTCTATCCCTGCTGTTTCACTCGCGGGCACAAAGAGTTTCGTTTGGGCAATCTGGCGGAGGACGATTTTTTGACTATTTAGAATTCCGAGAAAAGAAAAGAGGTCTTCAAGAATAAATTAAAATTCCCCGATGCCCCATTTCTATACCTATGCCGACTGGATTATTTGAACAAATTGCTTTGGACTATACGAGAAGCGAAAAATCTAAAACATAAAAACTTTGTTTAAACGGCTCAATGGCAAACCTCGTTGAGCCATTGCCGTTCGCGGTTATTCTCAAATTCTCCATACTCCGTTAATATTTTAAAAACGTTTCAACCGGACACAAACAAGAACGCTCAAGAATACCTAAGAAGGGCTTCAAATATTTTTACGCTATAGCGTAAAAATATTTGATTTGGATTTCTATACATCTTTGGGCGGAAATACTTTTTGTAGAAATATTTTTTAACGAGCTTTTGTTTAAGGCTCATCTTGATTCAGAAGTCCTATGCATAACCTCACATACATCCTGGACTCTTTGAGGCCATAAATGTATGGCGTTCTTTCACAAAATTCATTGCAAGCATACCGGAGCCAAAGGGTTTGTAAATGCGTACGAAGATGGATTAAGATATCGTATGATTACAACTAAAGCCAAAGACAAGGCCAAAGTATTGGTATTCTGGGAAAAGCATGGCCTTGTGGCAACTAAAGACGCTTTTCCCG
>PFOG01000168.1 GCA_002792395.1 Candidatus Portnoybacteria bacterium CG_4_10_14_0_2_um_filter_44_20
TCTCCCACCTCAAGAATCGCTTCATCAATCCCGGCCACATCAGAAAATCTGGTGGTCGGAATTTCTGTTCGGGGCTGGCTCTTGGCAAATGAATTAAGACCACCCATGCCGCCGGCACCACCCTGCATCCGCCTCATGAAAAAAATCCAAACTCCAACAAGAAGCAATATGAGCAGAAGCCAACGTAAGGCGGTTTCCCATCTCGAAGGCTGTTTCTTGGGCTCAACGGAATAACTTATGCCTTCCTGTTTTGCCCAAGCCGCAAGAATCGTCTCGCCCTGCGGAGTAAGGGTGGTAGTAAAAAAACCTTTCTTCAGCTTCGTTTGCGCCACTGCCGCGTAGGTTAAGCCGTCGACCGGCCTGACAATAATCAATTCGAGGTTTTTTTGGTCTGGTCCAGTAACGGTTTCAAAAAATTTGCTGGTGCCCAAATTTTGGGACGGAGGTCCCTCGGGTCTTCCATACCATTGCCAGAACAGCATACTCACAAAAACCGCCAGAGCCAGCCACACAAATGGATTATGCGCTTTTTTCTTCTCGGCCATCGCTATTCTCCTTTTACGGTTTCAATCTTTTATTTATTTATTTTTCAAATTGCTTACCGATTCGCAAGTTTTCGAAAGAATAACATATAAAATAAAATTAGTCAATGATCTCTACAGACCGCCTTGCAAACCGCGATTGACAACCTACGGGCCTCCTTCCCAAAAAACACTACCGGCACGACAACTCCGACAGAGACCATCCCCTCCTCCGGTCCGGTTGAAGACAATTCCGGCCAATGATTAAATAGGATAGCGAATATTTGTCGCACAAAAATCCTTCCTTCTCGAAGGGTTTTTGTTTTGGAAAAATATAGAAACGACAAAACAAAAAAAAGCCCTTTCGCTTTCGCTACTCGGGCTGATGATTTTTTGCCAATTGTTAAATCAGTTTACTACCGCGCCATCAGGCAAATTCGCGCCGGCGCGGGTTCAACTCTTTCCAGGCGTCGAAGTCGGGAGTTTCCGAGGGCGCCACCTTGTCGCCCCTTCCCTCGTCCACCACCCTATACCAACTGTCGTGTTTCTTCCTTTGGGCGGCGCGGGAGGGACAAAAATGCTTGATCACAGTACTGCCCTGAAGACAAATTTCGGGTTGTTGACACACCCGGGAATCGCGAAAATACAGATATTCCGAAGAATTTCCATTCAGATTCTTGTAGTGAATGCCGGGTATGATTCGGAATACCGGGGGATTGTGCCCTCCGCCGCGGAAATCTTCACATCGGTCCAGATAAACCCACCAGAAAACGAGACTGATCCCGATCTTCCTTTTTTGATACCCCATTAGGTTAACCAATCTCGCTAATGCCCGGAAATCGTCTTCGAAAAGCCGCTCGTCGGCGTCCAGAACCAAGACCATGCCAGTCTTTACCTTGCTCAATGCGAAGTTACGCGAAAAGGCAAAGTCCCGAAATCGCCTCTGAAAAATCTCCAGACAAGGATAATCCCCTTTTAGCTCTTGCAATTTCTCCCAAGTGCCGTCCTTAGAGCCGGTATCAACGATCACGGCACCGGCGACAAACGGCAGAGTGGAACGGACAAAATCCTCGATGCCACCGGCGGAATTCATCATTTCATCCCGCACGATGGCGCAAAGGCTAACATCCTTCAAAATTACCGGCGAATCTTTCATCGCGCCCTCCGGCTAAAAAAGTTTTGGCTGTAAAGATGCTAACCACAGAATTAATAAGAGTATAACGCATTTTAATGGTATGGTCAAGCTCAATATGACTTCGCTTACCGGAAAATCAAAAAAACGGCCGACACCGGAGGCCAACCGTTTGAAAATCAAAAAGAAAATAGTTTCAGAAACTTCTGATAAAATCGGCGAGGGCGGGAAGAAGTTTTTCAAGCGCTTGTTTTCGGTGCGCGATTTTCGCCTCTTCCTCCATGGTCATCTCCCCGATAATTTTGCCGATTTCAGGATTATAAAACAAAGAACGAAAAGGATAACCGGGAATAATTTTATCAATCGGCTTTTCCATCAAAAAGCCGCGCATTGTTCCCTCGCCCAAAATAACATTGTCATCGTTGGGCAGTTTTAAGGCCATTACAACCTTGAATTGCGCTCCCCGCTTTTCTGGTGGTACGCCCGCCAGTTTTTTAAGCGCCATCTCTATCAGCTCTTTGTCGCTCCCGTCATAGCCCGGCCATCTTCGCGACAAAACGCCCGGCTCGCCGTTGAGATCATCGATTTCCAAACCGGAGTCTTCCGCCAAAAGCGGGAATTCGACAAAACGCGAATAGAAGTTCGCTTTCTTAACAGCGTTTCCTTCAAAAGTCGGCTGGTCCTCTTCCGGCTCTTCGATAACATTCAAATCTTTCAAGGTCACAATTTCCAAAGGCAAATCCTTGATAAGTTCGCGGTACTCCAGAATCTTCCCCGAATTTTTGGTCGCAAGTAAAATTTTCTTCATGATCGGTTTAAATAAGTTACCGCCAACTGAAGCGCAGTCGCGAAAGTAACCCACAAAAGATACGGGACATTTGCATAGGCAATCCAGCGCGCATAGGGCCAAATGGCAATGAGCGCCCAGATAAGGGTGGCTAGGACCAAAAGAACATCGGCAGCGGCCAGAAAATTATTTTGCAGGCCGAACTGAAGCGGAGTAAAAGCGAGATTGAAAACCAGATTTAAGATGAACGGCAAAAGAACAATAAACGGAATTCTGCCTTTGAAAAAAAGATAACCGGCGTAGCCATAAGAAACAGCGATAAGAATATAAAGGAACGTCCATGCCGGACCGAAAACTCCGGCCGGCGGCGCCCACGAAGGCTTGGTCAGGGTTTGATACCAATCATATGTATTCATAATGCTATAAAACCCTTAAGAGCCTCATATCGGGT
>PFOG01000037.1 GCA_002792395.1 Candidatus Portnoybacteria bacterium CG_4_10_14_0_2_um_filter_44_20
AACCGGCAAGCCAGTGCCGGCGCCGTCATTTGCCGAGGTCTGTCCTCGGCAAAATATGCCGAGGACAGACCTCGGCAAAATATGCATCCTCCAACTCGGCATTACTAAGTCCAAAAAAGAGCTTAAAACCAAAATAAAAAAACGCCTGCTAAAGCGCTTGAGACAAGGCATGATTGCCGAAGTTAAAAAATTGCGCAGCAACGGTGTTCCATGGAAACGGCTGGAAGAATTCGGCTTGGAATATCGTTACATCGCCCGATACCTGCAAAAAAAAATGACTAAGCAAGAAATGATCGAGCAACTTGAAAAAGAAATTAATCAATACGCCAAACGTCAGATGACCTGGTTCAAGCGTGATAAACGCATACATTGGATAAAAAATTATAAAAGAGCGGAAACACTGGTAAAAAATTTTCATAAAAATCACTACTAAATCTCCCAATCGAACATCTTTAAAAAAGACGGTGATTTACCGTCTTTTTGTTTATTCTTTGGAGTTTGGTCGCGTCTTTTAAGCAAAAAATACAAAATCAGAATGATGCCAAGAGGCGGGACCCACCAAAGCGCAGTTACAACCAAATAGTAAGACACGCAAACAAAAGCCGCAAACACACAAAAACCCACAAAACAAACAGAGGCGCAAAATATGACAAAAATTATCCAGATAACGCTCGCTACCATATAAAACAATTCCACTATCATCCCCCCATCACTTTTAGTTGTCAAATAACAAAAGATTGCCAATCAACATAATTTTCTCTTCAATATCTCCATCACTACCTGCGGATTAGCCTTCCCCCCGGTCTTTTTCATCACTTGACCAACTAAAAACTGCAGCGATGCCTCTTTGCCCTTTTTATAATCTTCGACCGGCTGAGGATTTTTTTCTATTATTTCATCAATAACTGTTCCTAAGGCCACGACATCGCCAACCTGCGCCAGATTTTTTGTTTCAATGACGTGCGTTGGGTCAATACCAGTCTTGAACATTTCTTCCAAAAGAATCTGCGCGCCCGAAGAAGAAACTATCCCCTTAAAAACAATTACTGTAAATTCAGCAAAATTCTCAGGAGTGATTTTACCCCTTAATTCGTAATCGTAGGCTTTTAGCTTGTCAGCCGCCCGTGGAATCTCAGTAATAAGATAATTTGCCGCTAATTTATATAATTTCTTTAATTCTGCCTCGTTAAATTTTCGCGTCTCGTGTTCAGTTCTTGTTAATTCAGAACATACTTCTTCAAAATATTCACCGAGTTCCTTGTTCTGCGCAAAAGCCTCCGTGTCGTTTTCCGGCAGGCTATATTCGCCGGTTAACCTCAGACGCTTTGCTTGGGGTAATTCGGGTATTTCCGCCAAAAGCAACAATTTGCGATCATTTAACGATCTTAACGGCGGTAAATCCGGCTCAGGAAAATATCTGTAATCATGAGCCTCTTCTTTGATACGCTGTGAAAATGTTACCCCCCTATTATCATCCCACCCCCGCGTCTCCTGTATCACTTTTTCACCCCGTTTTAAAACCTCGGCCTGCCTTTTGGCCTCATGTTCAATCGCCCTCTTCACCACCCGAAATGAATTCAAATTTTTAATCTCCACCTTGGTTCCTAACTCTTTTTTTTCAAATCCCGATTCCCGCAGGGAAATATTCACCTCACACCTCATCTGTCCGTTTTCCATTTCGGCCTCGGAAACGCCCAAATACCGTAAAATTAACTGCAATTCTTGGCAAAATTCTCTTGCCTCTTCGCCAGACTGAATATCCGGCTCCGTCACTAACTCCATCAGAGGCACTCCGGCCCGGTTAAAATCGACTAAGCTGTAACTATCCTCTTTTTGGTGAAGCAGTTTTCCCGTGTCCTCTTCCAAGTGGATACGGCGAATTCGGATTTTTCGTAAATTCTCACCCATGCCGTCACCCTGAACTTGTTTCAGGGTCTCATCCCGAGATGCCGAAACAAGCCAGCCCGGAGCGAGGCCGAAGGGTTCGGCATGACGATTATTTACCATTACTTCTAGGTAGCCCTCGTAACATAACGGCTTCTGATATTGAGAAATCTGATAGCCCTTGGGCAAATCGGGATAAAAATAGTTTTTTCGCTCAAAAAACGAATCCTCGGCGATCTTACAATCCAAAGCCAATCCAGTCTTTATGACCATTTTTACCGCTTCTTCGTTTATAACCGGCAAGCTGCCAGGTTGAGCGGTGCAAACGGGGCAAATGTTAATATTAGCCTCTTTTTCCAAGCCAAAACCATTCTGGCAGCCGCAAAACATCTTACTTTTCGT
>PFOG01000076.1 GCA_002792395.1 Candidatus Portnoybacteria bacterium CG_4_10_14_0_2_um_filter_44_20
GTGCGCTCCGGTGTAGTTTCTGTCTTTGCCCTGCATTCTGGCAATCGCGATAGCGCTTTTGCCTTTCAGAAACCCGATGATCGAGGCTACGGCGTATTTGGGAGGAATTTCAATGCACATGTGGATGTGATCGATGCTCAAACTGCCTTCGGTGATTTGACTTTCCTTTTGCTTGGCCAGCTCGCGCAGTATCCTGGCCAATTCTTTTCTGATCTTGCCATAAATCACGCTTTTCCTTCTTTTGGGCGCAAATATCACGTGATATTTGCAATTCCATTTCGAGTGGGATAAACTTTGGTATAGGTTTGACATAATGTTGTTTATGAGCAACTGGCCACTCATCGAGGCCACAGTCTCATTTTACAGCATTGTGTCTTTTTTTGTGGTTGCCGGAACGGTAAAACCTATTCCAGTCTCACCAGTAGAACTAGTGGATTACCTTCTGGTAAAACTATTTATTTTTAAAATATTCTTCTTCGGTAAATCTATTAGCCACAATCAGGCCAGCCCGATAAACAGACGGCATTTCTCCTTCTCCAATCGCCATCTGAAGGGTGTTGAGTGACTTAAAATGAAAAAGCTCGTGGAGCCCGACGGCGGCAAAACCTGTATTCGAACCAAAATCCCGCATTGCGATAGTTTGGAGAGCCGGCAAAGAAATAGCGTCTTTATCGCCCAGCCGCCAATCATCTTTATTAATGACACAAAAATTATCGGCGGCACGATAGATTCCGGCAATTCATATTTAGCCAACACTTCGTTGCTTCTTTCATTGACCAAATCAATGATTTTCATCTCGTCTGGCGTCTTTTCCCGCGCCAGCCCGCGCAATATTTTCAATTCGAAATCTTTACCGGCGAACTCTTCCAGCATCTCCCGCAAAACCGCTTGTTTCTCATTTTCCGGCATCTTGCCGAGCATTCTCTCATTTGAAGGATTTTTTTCTGGCATAGATTATTCGGTAAAACGCCTTAGGCTCATAATTTATTCTTATCACAAAAAAAGAAAAAAAAGAAGTTCAAAACAAAAAATCCAATAATCAAATTTTCCGCATAAAACTCTGCTATTAACCAAAGGTTGCGCAAAATTAATAATTTTGCAATAGCAGAGTTTTATGTGGAGCCCGAACAACAATGATCTTGCGGAACTTCTAAGGGGAACAACAGTTCCTTGTATAACGAGAGATAAGCTTTAGCCGACTTTTCCCACGAAAAGTCTTGCCTCATACCATTAAGCTGTATCTGTCGCCACACCTCTTTATTTTGAAAGGCATTCAACGCTCTTTTAATAGTTTGCAGAAAATCCCGCGAGTCATATTTCTCAAACAGAAAACCGGTTTCCCCTCCATGGCCCGCAAAGTTTTTAACCGTGTCCTTCAACCCGCCAACCGCCCTGGCTACAGGCACGGTGCCGTAGCGCATCGCGATCTGCTGTCCCAAACCGCACGGCTCAAAGAAAGAGGGCATCAAAAAGATGTCTGAGCCGGCATAAATTTGGCGCGCCAGCCTTTCGTCAAATAAAAGCTTAGCGCGGAATTTCCGCGGAAACTTCTTGGTCATCCGCTTAAAGAAATTTTCGTACTTATCCGCTCCCGTTCCCAAAACAATCAGTTGCAGGTCTTGAGCCATTAAGTCTTCGAAAATTTCCATAAGCAGATCTATCCCTTTTTGATCCGTCAATCGAGAAACCATGCCCAGAACCGGAATTTGCCGGTCTGCTTTTCCAAAAAAACGACCCTGCAAAAATTCTTTGTCTGCCGCCTTTCCGCCGAAACCACCGACCGAATAAGCCGATTTTAGGGCCAGGTCTTTTCGAGGATCGAATTCGTCGGTGTCTAAACCGTTTAAAATGCCAATTAAAGATTTTTTTCTTTCCCTTAGAAATCCCTGCAGACCGGCGCCAAATTCGTCAGTCAAGATCTCTTTGGCATAAGACGGGCTGACAGTCGTAATGATATCGGCGCTTAAGATGCCCCGTTTCAAACAATTCCAGCTTTCCTTTCGCTTAATTCCAAGAATCCGGCCGATGACTCCCGGCCCGAAAACGCCTTGGTACTCCAAGTTATGAATAGTGAGAACGGTTTTGGGTCCCGGTTTACTCCCGCGGCACCAAAACGGAACAGTCGCCGTATGCCAATCGTGGCAGTGTAAAATATCCGCCTTTATAATTTTCGCAACCTCGATCCCGGCCAACGAAAGAAAAAAGAAACTGGCGGCCTCCCCGTCGCTGCCCCTGGGAGTAGCGTCTTTTTTAAAATAAACATTCTTTCCGAAAATTTTATTGTTTTTTATAAGAAACACCGAAACAAGGCCTTGGCCATCGCCCGCCTTATTATTCGCCGGCAGAAAAGTTTGCCACAAATCGAAAACTTCTTTTTTCACTCCGAAACGAACAGCCACCCCCTTTTTAAGCAATTTTGGTTTGTAGCTCGGTTTAATCGACTGATAAAAAGGAATGGCCACAGAAACCTCAACGCCGAGCTTTTTTAAAGCTTTGGGCAAAGCGCCAACAACATCGGCCAAACCGCCAACTTTGATGATCGGCGCGCACTCGGAAGCAATAAATAAAATTTTCATATACGAGCGGAGCGAGTAGAAAACAGATGTTTTCATATACGAGCGGAGCGAGTAGAAAACAGATGTTTTCATATACGA
>PFOG01000078.1 GCA_002792395.1 Candidatus Portnoybacteria bacterium CG_4_10_14_0_2_um_filter_44_20
ATTTTGAAGATTTTGACTATTTCGTAATTCAAGGTCGGTTATTTATTCTTTTATTGCTTTTTAAGGTCTCTCGCCCGGAAATTTTTCCCGGCCACACCTCCATTTTTTCTTTTTTAAGTACTTTCCGCTTTTTATCATATCCACTAAATTATGTCAATCCGGCACAGACTTTAATTACAAAACAGCTAGCGTTCCGCGCTATCTGTCGAAATACATTGTTCCGGATTTTATAAAACTACTCCCCCTTCCGGATATTTTGTTCTAAAGCCTGGGTCCGCCGTCAAAACCGAATCAAAGCTAAAGCCGTGCCGCGAAAAAACATCAAGAGAAGGAATTAACCTTCTCGCGCCACTTTCAACCAAGTAGATATTCGGACTGTCGGAAAATTTTATCAAGGCGCCTTCGGGGTAAGACAAACTGTCGACTGGTACGCCCAGCTCATATTGAACGAGGTCGCTTTGGGAAATTGTTTTAATGCCTCCCCATTGATACCTTAGGCCGACAAAGATTGCCGCCGAAGAAAATGGCCTCTTTTTTTCCGAAGAAACCACGTAAACAGTTTGGCTGTCCGACGACTTAACTAAAGTTCCATCCGGCCAACCAACAATTCTGCCTTCCGGATAAACGGCTAGATCCGAAGCCGACAACATCTTTATATCTGACCACCTCAATCCCCGCGCGAGAAAAATATCAGCGCTAGCGATCCACCTCTTTGACGCGTTATCAATTTGATAAACTTTCTGATCATTATCGGACTTCACCAAAGAACCGTCCGGCAAAAGAGAAGGAAAGTTGGCTGAAGCCGAGATCTTAAAAGAAAAGGGTGTGTTGGGATCACTATTAGAAAAGCTGTTTCTCTCTTTAGTATTAACCGGTACGAGAAGAGCTGATTGAATCCGCGAACCGAATTCCGGAACAAGAAGAGTCCCCCTCTGATCCCCGTTAAGATTCATAGTATACGCCCTGTCCTCCGCGCCCTCCCGAAGAATATAAGAAATCTCAAAATTACTACTCGCTCCATAGCCCTCAAAGTCAATTTTGAGAGTCTTCGACCGGCTATCGCCACTGCTTATTTTGTACCATCGAGGCGACCAATCTTTTATCCAAGAAGCTAATTCCAGTGAACCATCGCCCAAAACATAATTCGCGGTGGGAAAAACATGGAGATTTCCATATCCCAAGCCAGAATTGGAATAACAATAACTTTTCGCCGAGCCAACCGAACAATTATTTAAATAGTTAGCCAAAGCCCAATTGTTAAAAATAGCGGTAAAAGTGCCAGTTTGTCCCATCACTCGAAGCGCGGCATTAATACTGCTAATGCCAACTAAGCTGTTTTGCATCATTAGGGTAATAATTCTTGTTCCGTAATGGTCAACCAAATATTGCATAAAAAGATTGGCTACCCCATAATCACTGCTCCGATCTTGCCATTCGCCCAATGGATCGGACGGGCTGGATAAAAATTTATCGACCCTCATTTTCAGATTGCTAAGTTCGTACTGTCTATCATAACCAAGCAAGGTAGAAGCATACTCAGAACGCGCTTCGTTAAGCCAGATATCTTCCTCGAGTCCGTAACGCACCGTTTTCTGATAAAAAGTAATTAGATGCTGAAATTCGTGAGCCAAAAATGTTTTACCAAGCGCGCTCCCAACATAAAGACCGTTCAGATAAAGCATCTCGCGCTCGTTAGAATTGGCTCTCTGCGATTTAAAGTACTCGTCATCCAGCTTGAAATAGCCGCCGGCGTCTTCGACTATTTCTGTGACTAAAATAGTCATCCGGTTATCGTTGTCGATACCCGGCTTCCATTCCGAACCATAGACAGCGATCATTCGCGGATAAATTACATTATCAAACTCCACACTCAAACCGCTCAAAGCAACCGCCAAAGAATTTTGCTGAGCGAACGTAAGGCGGCTCCACCAGGCATTTTCCACATAAAAATAGGCGTTGGCGCCCACGGAACGCAAGGTAGCGGAAACACTCACGCGGCCGCTGGAATCATAGGTGGGATCAACGGAAAAGCTTTTCGCATCGCCCAGAGAATCGGCCAAAGCGGGCCGGCCAAAGCCGATAACTAAAAACAGTCCCCAGGCCAAGATG
>PFOG01000184.1 GCA_002792395.1 Candidatus Portnoybacteria bacterium CG_4_10_14_0_2_um_filter_44_20
AGCGCCTGCTCTACCGACTGAACTACGCTGGCAAATTTGGGAGGGCAAGCGTGAGCGTTCCGCTCACAATTAAGCGAAGCTTGCGTGAGCGTTCCGCTCACAATATCATAATACCTTAGAGAGTGTAACATTATGTGCGCATAACGTTGAATAAAATTCGTTCCTTTCGGTCGCGCCCCGCTGCGCCATAAACCCATTGAAGACAAGTCGGGGATTTGTTATACTTATAATAGTAAGAATATTCTAAAAATGTTTACTCTTTTTGTTGTAATTATACTTTTTGTCGCGACCATTGCTTATCTTTGGTTTACTTTTGCCATCGTTTATCATTTGATCAGATTTGGCATTGGTAGTCGACCGAAAATGATTGCCCTAGTTTTTCTGATCGGATCTTTTATTCTTTTTGTCGCCGCCGCAATATCTTTTGTCGCCACCGCCTCTAAGTTGGGGTCTTTTATCTCTGGCTCCATTCCTAATTTTTAGCAAATAATATGTTTGATATCTTTACTGCCTCCGAGCACAGCTTTGAAAAGCAGTTGCCCGGTGAAACAACTATTTTATTGACCAGAAAGCACTGGATAAGTTTTTATTTTCCGATCGCAGTTATTGTTATCTTGGTTCTTCTGCCATTCATAATATATGTTCTTATCGGTTCTTTGAGTTGGTATGGGGCCATCTCTCCTTTTTATTGGTTTTTGGCTATAACATATTTTTTGGTGCTCTGGAACCTTATTTTTTATAACATCATGATTTTTGTGCTCAATACGATTGTCGTAACGGATAGGAGAATCGTTGAAAACCGGCAGTTGGGATTTTTTCGGCACGCGGTCAGCGAGATGGCACTTAACCGCATTCAGGATATCACAATAAATGTTTTTGGAGTGGTGGCCGAGTTTTTGAAGTTTGGCGATATCGAAATTCAAACAGCAGGGGAAGACAAAAATTTTATTTTTCGTCAATTACCCAATCCCCGGGCAATAAAAGACGCGATTGTGGCCGCTAAGGCGCAAAACTTGCGTGAAATGTCCGTTGATCCGGTTAGCGGTTAGGGTTTTTTGGGGCATAACAGATTGACGGTTTAATGCTTTTCGGGGTATACTGGTGGTTAGAAGTACATTTTCCCCTGGGGGAAAATGAGGAAAAAAAAGAGAAAAAGGAGTAGTGGGGAGTGCACATTAAAAACATCGGCGGGTTTTTGTTGGTCATTGGAATGACTTTGTGTTTGTTGGGTTGCGCCGGGGCGCCGATTTTTCACAGCAACTTGCAAACTCAATAAAATACCGACCTTTTTTCTGGGCCTGACGTGCTACAATCAGCCTACGATCAGGTAGCGGTCAACAAGACCACCGTCGCCGGATTAGATGGCCTGGGTTTTAAGCTGCAAAAAGGAATGAGGCTCGGGTCTTCTAAGGCTTACGAGTGGCTTCATAAAAGCGAGCCACAGATTAACGTGGTAGTTAGTGGCGCGAAAGAATACGCTGAAGCGCAGAAACGCATCGCGGACGAAAAGGCTGGTTTAGAAGCATACGTTTTTATTTATAAAAATGTTTTCAGCACAGCGTCGCGTGTGTATGTCAGCGAAAAGAAGACGACCGCGAAGGGTTGGGATTGTCAGTATCTTTTCATAGTTAAGAACGGAGTAGTCGTTCACAAGGAGTACGATAAGAAATGCGTGAACGAAGCGAAGTCGAACTCGGCGTTTTTTCAGGGCTTGATCGGTCCAATAATGGGCATCGCGCGTCTAGGTATGGGTTTTATATAAAATTAAAACTTTGAGGGCACTTTAAAATGCCCTTTTTTCTTTGCCTTGTCTTAACCGTATTGCGCGTGTTAAAATAGCCAAAGATAGGAAATTAAATCACGTTTTAAATTTTATGTCTGAGAAAACCCAAATAATCATTTTTTTAATCATAATTCTTCTCGTTGTGGTTGTCGCGGTTTATTATTTCCGGGAATCGGAAAACAATCAGCCGAACGGTCAGGCAAACAAGCAGGCGGCCGAAGACCAGCTTGCCGAAAGCCAGGCGACGGGCAGTCAGCCGGATGACAACCAAACGCTGACAGTAAGCGAAATGAACCAGCAAAAAAACAGCGCGGCTTCTGCTGATAATTCTGTCGTCGAAACCAATAGCCTCGACATAAAAACTCTTCGCGAAG
>PFOG01000075.1 GCA_002792395.1 Candidatus Portnoybacteria bacterium CG_4_10_14_0_2_um_filter_44_20
TTTAACGAGCTAAGATTCTATGATTGGCAGACAGGTGAAATGGTAACATTCAATAACGGCAACGTCGGCATCGGGACGACGACACCAGGGGCGTTGTTCGCGGTTCATGGCAATGCTTTGGCTGACGCCTGGCTAACATACGACATCGCGGAAATGAATTTGTTTCCGTCAATTAATTCAACAGGCGGGTTTGAACCGGGGGAATTGCTGACCATTGATTCAACTGGCGGTTTTGTTAAAGCGAATTCATCATCGAGCATGCCGATTATCGGCGCGGCAAAATCAGTTGACCTTTGGGGAGCGCCCACGACTAAACCGGCGATTTTGGGAACATTTAATTTAAAAGTTTCAAACGCCAGTGGCGCGATAAAAACGGGCGACCGGCTAACTATATCTTCGGCTGATGGAGTGGCAGTTAAGGCGACGGCCGGAGGAGAGGTTGTCGGCTATGCTTTGGAGGATTTTGATGATAGTTCTCCGGCGAAAATCAAGGTTTTTGTCAGCCCGCAGTGGTATAGCGGGACAACCACGCCTTCATCAATTGTTTTGTCCGGCGAAGTTCAGGCAACTGGTTTTGTCAATGTTTCAACTGAAGAAGCGAAAACGAATATTGAATATCTGAACGAAGAACAATACGACCAGGCGCTGGAAAAGATTTTGGGGAGCAAGGTTGCGAGGTATGATTATATTGGCGACTCGTGCGATTCGTCTATCGGTAACGGTAACGATGCCCGTTACGTCGAGGGGTTACGTCAGACGTTACCGAATAACGAAACGGGCTTCGTAGCCGATAACCGTTGCCCGCGAAGAATCGGCCTGATCGCCGAAGAAGCGCCGCAGGAAGTTTTATCCGCCGACGGCAAAGGAGTTGATTTGTACAAGATGACTTCCCTGGCCTGGGCCGGAATCAAAGCCCAACAGAAGCAGATTGACGCGCTCCGCATGGATGTTGATGAACTGAAAAACAAAATAAGGGAGATGGGCGGATTGTCCGCCGGAGGCGGATCCGCCTTGGGCGGAAGTTTTGCCTCGGTTCTTGACACCCTCAGAGGTTTTGGCGCGATATTTGAAAATGGGGTGGCGAGGTTCCAGCAGGTTATCGTTGGTTCGCTGGCGGTTGAAAAGAACTCCGATTCCGGCCAGAGCGCGGTCGGCGAGGGAACTATTGCCGCCGGACAGACCGAATACCAAATCAATAGCGGCCAAATTAAAGCGGACTCAAAGGTGTTTGTAACCTGGCGTGGGGATTATGGCTCGCGCTGGTGGATAGACCAACAGGCGGACGGGTCGGCGACGGTTAAAATCGCGGCTCCTTTGGCGAATGATGTTCGGTTTGATTGGATGGTGATTGGAGTGGAAACCGCGAAAAGTGATTCCTCCTCCCCTCAGATGAGGGGAGGAACGGAAGGAGGGGTGTTGAATGAAAATAATACAACACCTCCCCCTGCCCCCTCCTCAACTGAGGAGGGGAGGATAGAAGTAGCGCCGTCGGCGCAGGAACAGCCACCAGCTGTAGCTCCTATTTCCGCGCCGGAGTCGCTGGCAGATACTTCGGTTGAAACAGCGCCTCCAGTTCCAACGACAACATCAGAGGTTGAAGCGTCAGTTTCTGAACCAGTTGTTTCTACTTCGCCGGAAGCGGAAACGCAATCGGGGGGACAGCCCGTAGAAGACGAAGTGTCAGCAGTTCCGGCTTCAACCGAATAGGGCTGAATAGGACAAATGGGGCAGATAGGACAAATGAGACAAATAGGACCGATAGGACCGGTAGGACAAATGAGACGAATAGGGCAAATAGGACCGATAGGACAAATGAGACGAATAAGGCGGATAAGACAAATAAGACAAATAAGACAAATAAGACGAATGGGACGAATGGGACTGAATAGGACAGAATAAGACAGATGGGACGAATGGGACAAATGG
>PFOG01000210.1 GCA_002792395.1 Candidatus Portnoybacteria bacterium CG_4_10_14_0_2_um_filter_44_20
CTGTCCGCCTCTGGAGGGAGCTTCGCTGAAAGCGAAGGCGGAAGCAGAAATAAAAAAGATTAAAGAAGTGGAAAGTTGCCGTTGTCCCAACCCTCCCAACGCCGGCAACGCTTTGCTCCCTTTTTATCAAAGTGGAATTTTATGCATAATATTGCATGAAAATGCAATAAATGGTATTTTATTTATAGGAAAAATACCCTTCAATTAATGGAAGTAAACATGGAAAACATACCAAACCCGATCAATGGGCATAGACCAGAAAACAGCAAAAAAGAGCAATCCTTAAATTACTTACTTGGTGTTCGGGATGTGGTTTTTAACACCGTAGAAGAGCTAGGGAATAAATATGGAGCAGAAAATCCCTTTTCTATCAGAATGGTGAATTTACTGGATTTAGGGGATCGATACATCGAATATTTGAAAACTCATCGGGAAAATTTAGATGAGAAAAATTTTAGCTCAATAGTGAGAATGGCTAATAATTCCTTTCTGTTTAATATCAAACTTTTCAAGATGACGGAAGGCGAGATGGCGCAATTCCGTGAAAAAAACCCGGGTTTTCATGATCTGAAATATTTAAGCGACAAAGAAGAAGGAAGTGTCTGGAAAAACAGCAAACAGGTTTTATATGATCCTGAATATAATGATGTTCGTGAATACTTCAGGGAAGGAATAATTAAAAAAGTTCAAGATAATCCTGCCACAAAAAATACATTTAATTGTTCCAGTCTTGATCATCTTGAAAGATTTCTTCCTTTGGGCGGAACCATAGAAAATTTGAATAGTTTGCTTCAGCAATATATTCAAGAAAATCAAGAATCCATCGAGGGCTGGGCCAGTCTTCCATTGGCTGATTTTCAGAAGTATATTGCGGGCCTGATTCCTGATGAAAGTGAAGATTTACCACAATTGGAAAACCTAAAGAAAATTGAAGAAGAACTGGCCTCCATAAAACTCGATCATCTCAAACAGGCAACAGGAAAAAATATTCGCTATCCCGACAGGGCGAAAAAGTTAAAATTTATCAGAGATTTAAGATTCGGAAGAATTGATTTGGATAATTTTAAAAAAGAATTTTCCGGAAAAGCAAGTCTTCTTGACGACATGCCGACACTGCAAAAAACGCTTGGGCCGTTATTGAGAAAAAATTTGGGTGTTTTTATTGAAACTCTCAAGAGCACTGAAGCAATGCCAAAAGAAGAAAGAGTGGCAATTATTGCCGCTACAATCAATAGTTTCAGCGATATTCGCCAGGAAATTAAAATGGAAGTCCTAGAATTTATCAAGGATAAAATCTAACACTAAGACTTTTGTAAATATTCACACAAAAAAATGGAATTATACGAAAAATCCGAAGCCGGAAAAAAGGAATCACTGGAGAAAATAAAAATAACGGAAGATTTAATTAGGAATATTGCGAAAGTTTGTCCCCATGCACAATATTTGGTTGATATTTTGATTGAATATGACGGAGATTTTTTCTCGAAAAATTCGGATTTTGAACTTTCAAGCGAAACATTTGGTGCATTCAACAATACCATAAACCCGTATTGTTTTGATGACTCGCAACTTGAATCTTACGAATATGATACCGAACTATTTGAGGAGTATAATGATTTTAGCACTTCTTTTTTAGAGCCGACGGATTATAAAAAGAGGCTTCAATTCAACAAAGATGCCAATGAAAGATATTTGAGTCAGTTTAGGGATAAGATTGAAGAGCTGGAAGAAAAGCGGAATAAAAGAAAAGAAGAAATCGAAAGAAAGTTTTCGGAAGAAGAATATCCTGAGTTTATGAGAATCAAGAGACTGAGAAACCATGGCACTTTCAAGGGTCATTATATGTATGATGATATGGAGAGAGAAACCATGCAGTTGTTTGATCAAAAAAATAAAAAACTCCAAGAAATAGACGAATGGTATCGCGATGAATATAAAAAAATTGTTCCTCCAGATCCTTCTTTGGAAGAAAGACCAACTGAAGATCAAATTTTATCGGAAAGTATGGTTGATGCATTCCAATATTGGAGCAAACAGGCGGAAAAAAGTAGATATTTAGATGAACCGCTTCCGCCTTCGCTTTCAGCGAAGCTCCCTCCAGAGGCGGACAGGCAAAACCGAAAAATTTTCCCTCCATTTTTT
>PFOG01000215.1 GCA_002792395.1 Candidatus Portnoybacteria bacterium CG_4_10_14_0_2_um_filter_44_20
GAACCGCGCCACTGGGAATATGAAGATGAATCCCCGTTTCATCAATAGCATTCGACAGATGCGATAAATATGCCGCTACGCGCGTTCTGGCGACCAAGGCCGACTCAGACATCACGTCCCGCAAGGAACCCGTGCAAAGCATTCCTTTGGTTTCCGGCCCGACAAATTTCAACGGACATTCTTTGGCTTCGATGTACAAAATATGTCCTTCGCCCAGTGAAGAAACCGCAAGTCCGATGGCAACGCCCGGCGGTAAATTCGCCTCCAGGCATCTTTCCGAATATTTTCTGATGCCGAGAAATTGATGCAAATTCTCAGCAGTAATTTCGTGAGGACCGTTATCGCCGCGCGCGACCTCAACAGCTACTCGCCGGCAAAGAGTCGCGATCTCGCGTTCCATCTGGCGCACACCTGTTTCCTGGGTATAAAATCTGGCGATATTTTCCATGGCATCGGGAGTAATAACGATTTGTTCGGCATTAAGTCCAACGGCCACGATTTGAGCTGGCAATAAATGCTTTTGAGCAATGTGCATTTTTTCCAAAGTGGTATACGCCTCGGTCGGGATAACTTCCATGCGGTCAAATAAAGTAGGATGAATCGTTTCCGCCGAGTTACCGGTTGCGATAAAAAGCACGTTGGACAAGTCAAACGGCAGATCAAGGCAATTATCCCGGAAGGAGTAGTTTTGCTTGGGATCAAGAACCTCCAGAAGCGCCGACATCGGATTGCCGCTGATTCCGGTCACATTGCCAACTTTATCGATCTCATCCAGCATAAAGACCGGATTATTAACGCCGGCGTCGATTAACCCTTGGATGATCTGCCCCGGCAAAGCGCCAACGTATGTTCGCCGATGTCCTCTGATTTCTGTTTCGTCGTGCATACCACCCAAAGAGCGGCGAACGAATTTTCTTCCCAGCGCCCGGGCAATCGATTGGCCAAGCGAGGTTTTTCCGGTACCGGGAGGACCGATGAAACAAAGGATTTGTTCGCCATAATCCGGCTTCAACTTCTTAACGCTCAAATATTCCAAGATTCTCTGCTTCTGCTTTTCGAGATAAGCATGGTCGTTTTCAAGAATTTTCTGAGCCGCATCAATATCTAAATTGTCTTGGGTCGCCTTATTCCACGGGACCGATTCAATCATTTCCAGATATTTAATTACCCCCCCATATTCATGGTGGCCGGGCTGAAGATATCTTAATCGGTTCACCTCGGCCATCACTTTTTTATTGACATCTTCCGGAAGATGCAATTCGGCTATCTTTTCCTGCCACTCAGTATAAGAATCTTTTTCCGCTGCCACGGCAGAATTCATCTCCCCTTTCGTACCCTTTAGCACTTCGATTATTTCTTTAATGATCTCTTGTAATATCCTGACTCTTCGGTTAATGTTCAATTCTCCAAGAAAAATTTCTTGGTCAACAATAGAAAAAAACGCTTCGAGTCGTCTCTGCTGCACCAAATAAATAATGATATCGCCCGAAGCCTGATCAGCAAACACCCCAAGAAAATCAAAAGATCCAAAAGTAGTTTCACGAAAAATCGGCGCCTTTGCGATTTTACTCAATTCCGCGCAAAGGCCTTGAGTTGTTTTCAGCAAAATTCGCTGAACCTCGTTCAAGGGTTTGCTTGTGCTACGGGAATAAAAATCCGCATATTCCGCTTCCGCGACTACGTAGCCATCTCCGGCATCGCTAAGAATGTCTACGATTTTCAGCCTTCTCTCCCCGCGCAAAAAGACTCCGGCGGTTGCTTTTTCATTGATCGCCAACCCGGTGACAATTTGATTTAAGATTGGCATGCCGTGCGAAAGGGCGAGATAGCAATTTTGCTCCTTTGCCATTTCTAATACCTGGCCGGCAGATGGACAGGTTACGACAATCGCCTCAAAAGGAAAAATCAGACCGGGAATCGGAGCAAACGGAAAACGAGGCGCCACCATAATTAATACTTGTTCTCTGTGCTGTTCACTTACGCTAATCATTCTATTTATACCTCCGATCGCAGAAGCTTGGTTGTCAAAGACCGATATTGACTATCGTAACAGAAAAGAAATAAAAAGGTCAATAAAATGCACTCTCCTATGGTACACTTTACAGTCTGAGGCATTAAAATATGTTGCAAA
>PFOG01000155.1 GCA_002792395.1 Candidatus Portnoybacteria bacterium CG_4_10_14_0_2_um_filter_44_20
CAAACCGGATGTCCACCGGAGAGGTGGGCAAGTGAAGGAGAGGTAAAATGGCAAAAGAAAAGAAAGAAAGGGTTGCGCTGGAAGAAACCCCCGAGCGACAGCCTGAAAAAAAGAAGTCTGACAAGCCGAGAGGCTGGCATTCCCGCCGGCATGAAACGCCAGAGGCGCATTACGCGGCCACGGCACGTTACCAGGCCGAGCACGGCCCGGAAGCTAGACGCGCCAAGGCTGAAGCTCGCGCCACAAAAGCCGCGGAGCGGACGCTCAGAGAACAACTAAATCGCTTGACGAACGGCTCGGCGAAGGCATTGGCGCCAAAAAAGAGCGCGAACGCTTAATCAACCAGCTTGTCGATGGCCACCGCGCCGAAGCCACCGCCTAACCGGCACCAGTCACGAAGACCACCGTCGCCCCGCAATACTGCGGGGCGACATTTTTTTATTGGAATATTGTTTTTTGATACGGAGAGAACGGTTCTCCCCGGGAGAACCGTTCTCTAAAAAATTAATTTTCTGTTGGTAGTTTACTTTAAAATGCTATATGTTACATTGAAAACATGATATATAAAAAGTAAACCTCTCGATAAACTTGAGGCATAAAATATTATGGCTAAAAAACGCGTCTTAATCATCGGCGCCGCCGGGCGCGATTTCCACAATTTTAATGTTGTCTATCGCCAAGACAGACAAATTGAAGTAGTAGCCTTCACCGCCGCCCAGATTCCCGGCATTGCCGATCGCCGTTATCCCGCCAGCTTAGCTGGTAGAATATCATACCCCCGCGGCATCCCGATTGAAGAAGAAAAAAACCTGGAGAAAATAATCAAGGGGAAAAAAATCGACGAATGTATCTTTTCCTATAGCGATGTTTCCTACGATACGCTGATGAACATCGGCTCACGCGTCCTGTCGGCCGGAGCAAAATTTTCGTTGCTCGGACCGAACCAAACAATGCTCGAGAGCAAAAAGCCAATCATAGCCGTTGTCGCGGTACGTACCGGCTGCGGCAAAAGTCCGACCACTCGCCGAATCGTGGAAATCCTACGAGAGGCAGGGAAAAAAGTAGTGGTAATCCGTCATCCGATGCCCTACGGCAACCTTGAAAAACAAGAAGTGCAATGCTTCCAAACAATGGAAGACCTTGAAAAAAATCATTGCACCATTGAAGAAATGGAGGAATACGAACCCCACATCGCCATGAACACTGTTGTTTGCGCCGGCGTCGATTATGAAAAAATATTAAGACGGGCAGAGAAAGAAGCGGATGTGATTGTTTGGGACGGCGGCAACAATGATCTGTCTTTTTATCGGCCCGACCTAACCATTACCGTCGCTGATCCGCACCGGGCGGGACACGAAACCAGATATTATCCGGGCAATGTTAATTTCAGATTGGCCGACGCCATCGTCATAACCAAAATAAATTCTGCTGATCCAGAAAGCGTAAAAATAATCGTCAACAACGTTAAACAGCAAAACCCTTCGGCTCGAATTATTAAGGCGGAATCAACCTTCAAGCTCGACAGCCCATGGGATCCCAAATGGAAAAAGGCGTTGGTTATAGAAGACGGGCCGACAATGACCCACGGCGAAACAGGCTTCGGCGCCGGCTTTATCGTAGCGCGCAATCACGGCGCGACCGTTATTGACCCGCGTCCTTACGCGGTTGGCAGCATTGGAAAAATATTTACCCGCTATCCGCATATCGGGTTAGTCCTGCCAGCTATGGGCTATGGGGAGAAACAGATGAAAGAGCTAGAGAAAACCATTGCTCTGGCCGAGTGCGATGTTGTGGTAGTGGCCACGCCGATAAATTTAGCCCGCCATATCAAAATGCGCCGGCCTTATGTGAGAGTAGAATACGATCTTTTTGAAAAAGCGAAGAAAGAACTCAAAAAAATTATGAAAGAGAAAAAAATTATCTAATACTCTGTCTGTCATTCCGGATTTAATCCGGAATCCATTAAGCGCGGCTTGCGTGAGCGTCCCGCTCAC
>PFOG01000171.1 GCA_002792395.1 Candidatus Portnoybacteria bacterium CG_4_10_14_0_2_um_filter_44_20
AATCAGGTCTGGACACCTAAGTCTGGCTGGCTCTTACGTAACGCTGAAAGATAACGAAGTATATTTGATCAATGCCTACATACCACCCTACCAGCCCAAGAATATTTCGATTGATTATGATGCCGCCCGCACCAGAAAACTGCTTTTGAGAAAAGCAGAAATTAATTCTTTGGTTGGCAAAATCAAGCAAAAAGGATTGACACTAATACCACTTCGCGTCTATACTAAGGGAAGTAAATTGAAATTAGAATTTGGATTAGCGAGAGGTAAAAAGGAATTTGATAAACGGGCAGCTATAATTGAAAGAGAGGACAAAAGAAAAATAGACCGCGCCTTGCACGAAAAATATTGATATGCATTATGTCTATGTGATAAAAAGCATTAAAGACGGCAAGCTGTATGTTGGACACACCAACGACTTGAAAGGACGGATAGAAGAACGTAACAAAGGAATGGTTAAATCTACTCGCGGACGAAGACCATTCAAGTTGATTTATTATGAGGCGTCAAATATTCTGCAAGACGCAGTGAAAAGAGAAAAATCATTAAAAACTGGTTTCGGCAGAGCATATCTAAATAGACAATTAGACGATATTTAGACGGAGATGCAATTTCTCATTCTTCAGAATGGGGGCCCGCCCGCAACGCTTCGCAAACGAGCTTGCTCGCGTAGCGATGCGGGCGGGGATGCACGGTTTCGACGAGAAGCATCCTAAAAATGCGCGAATCGAGTCTTCTAAAAACTCGCAAGACCGGCGCACCAAAACTGGTGCAACGGACAAACTTTTAGAAAAACAATAAGTGCAAACTTATTCAACCCAACTCCTGCCTTAGCTTACGCTTAGGTAGGCATCCGGCTTAGCAATTCTCGATAGCTAAACCCCGGGTGTCATATTATCGAGATTGATTAGCATCCTGCTCTAGAGGATACTAATGACCAACACTAGATGCGAATCAAAGGCGTTTTGTCTGATTCTAAGCTTTTGGTTCTAAGACAAATAAATCGGACTACATTCGTAGACGCGTTTTTAGAAACTTTTCAGACGAGGGTTCAACTCCCTCCATCTCCACTCGACTCGTTCCTCGGTAAATCTCGGGACTCGCTCGTGGCAAGCCACCCTGTAGTGAAATACTTGCGACCAAAAAACGAGTCGAGTGTCCCGAGCGGAATCGAGGGACGCATCATATGCATTCCGCGTACATAATACAAAACGATAGAGATGAATTATATATCGGGGTTTCTCAAAATCCTAAATTCCGCCTAAAAGAACACAATGCCAAAAGAGGGTCCGCTTTCACAAAAAGAGGAAATTTCAAAATCGTATTTAAAGAGACTTATTTAACGCTTGCCGAGGCCAGGCAGCGAGAGATACAAATTAAAAAGTGGCGGCGAGATAAGAAAGAAAAACTAATCAGAAGATATCAGCAGGGATTGCCCACAAAGATTTAGATTGTTCGTTATAATTCATTTCTAAAAACAAGTCGCGTATTAATTTTCTTAAACTATTTAGCTTAAATTAAAACTATCCAAAAACGACCACGAATCAACAACCAAATAAGAGTTTCTCCTGTCCAGCTGATTGACGAAAATGGCCAGAATATTGGAGTTGTACCCCTGGAAGAAGCTTTCCGGATAACCCAAGAAAAAGGCTTAGATATAGTAGAGGTAGCGGCCAACGTCAGACCGCCGGTCTGCCGAATCATCGATTACGGTAAATATATTTATCAGCAAGAAAAAAAGACAAAGCAGCAAAAATCGAAACAAACCGAGGTCAAGGGAGTCAGACTGTCGTTTGGAATAGCCAAAAATGACATGGAGCGACAGGCGCGGCAGGCAGAAAAATTCTTAAACCAAGGACACAAAGTAAAGATAGAAATTATTCTCCGCGGAAGAGAAAAAGCGCATCCCGAGGTTGCCAGAGAAAAATTGGTTGAATTTATCAAACTTATCAGCCTTCCGACCAAAATCGAACAGGAACCCAAAAAATATCCGCGAGGATTAACAATGGTTATCTCAAAACAATAATATGCCTCTAGGGATATTTTACCTCCCTTTGGTCGAAAAATATGCCCTTAGGGATATTTTACCTCCCTTTGGTCGAA
>PFOG01000002.1 GCA_002792395.1 Candidatus Portnoybacteria bacterium CG_4_10_14_0_2_um_filter_44_20
CGTATCGGCAGAAATTACCGGCTTAGCCATGGCTATCGTTTCGTAAACCTTATTAGCAATCACCCTTTGGGTTTTTGCCGTATTGCCGAAAAGACCCAAACAAACATCCGCCTCACCTATAAATTTGGGTATCGCTTCGTAGGGAACTCCATCAATAAAATTGATATTTTTAATATTTAAATTGCTAGCCAATTCTCTGATCTCCCTATACGTCTGTCCTCGGCCAAGAATATTAAACTTAATTTCCGAATCTTCTTCCAATATCTTCGCCGCCCGAACGATATATTGAATACCCTGCAAGGGAATATATTTACCCCAAAAGTTTACTATAAAATCATTATCTCCCCCCTTGCTTTCTTCTGGAACAAACGTCGTATCATCCGCGCCGACAAAAACCCTTATAAACTTATTTCTATCAGCTTTAAAAATCTCAACAAAATAATCAACATGCTTGTCTGTATCAAGAAAAACCATATCCGACACTTTGCAAGCCAACCATTCCAAGAACCAATGATATTTTGCCTTGAAACTTCCCTGGGAAACGAACTGCTTATCAAAAACCCAGGCGTCATACAAAGAATAATGAGCATCCCAGACTATCGGTTTTCTGGTTAACAATCTGGCCAAAAAAAGGCTCCAGCGGGAAACATCCGATGTTCTTACTATCATTAAATCATATTCTTCACCCAGAGCGCGATATTTTTTAAAAAGCTCGATAAATCTTTTCTTCCCCCCAGCCTGACTATTGCATAAAAAAATGCGGGCATTATTTTCTCTAAGCCCCCTCAACAACACCCTGGTTCTTATATAGTCCGGGTCAAAATCTCCGAAATAGCAAATCCGCATACGATTAAAGAAAATTTACATGCTCTTTGCGTTGTTTCAATTCAAACAAAAGCCGGTTAAATTCATCACCCCGGCAAAAAAGCGGCCCACAATCAGAGAAGCTTATTTTGTCAAAAACTTCTTGCCGCCTTTTCCAAATTTTCGCCAGCGGTTCTTTTTTTAAATCGCCCAAAATATATTTCGCCTTACCACGAGTATGGCAACAAGTCTGCATCGTGCTATCAGCGCAGATGACGGTGCAAAAATTCACTCCGTAGCATTTTCCGTAGGGACGCTTAACCTTATCTCGGAAGCGCTCGTATTTTTGGATCGAGGCGACGATCTTAGTGTCCCCCGTCCCATATTTCTTGCATTTCTCAAATTCCTTGGAAATATCCGTAAAATCTTTATGGAATGGCCTATATTGCGCGTAATCAACGCCCAGACTGCCGGCTAATCTGGCAAAATCCTCCATGCCCTTAACAGTATTTTTCCCGGTTAAATATCCGACTCCGACCGTACAGGAACTTTTAAGTTCTTTCTTTCTTTTAACTAATCGTTTAATGTTCTCTATCACCTGCCGGAATATCCGCTCGTCCAGACCGTGAACCAGTTTATATATTTCAAGACTACCGGCGTCCAAACTCACCCGGCACCAAACACAATTCTTTAAAATGGTATCTATCGTTTCGTCGGTCAGTGAAATTCCGTTGGTAATAAACCCGACATCCAGCCCCTGCTTTTTGGCGTATTTGACAACCTTATTCGTATCGGGATTCATCGTTGGCTCCCCGCCGCCGGTAAAGATCAGCGCCCTCGCTTCCAATTTTTTAAGCTGGTCAATATGTTTTTTTGCCGCCGCAAAAGGTATGCTCTGATTATTGATCCTCCCGCCGACACATCCCGGACAATTCGAATTACAGGCATTGGTCATGTCGATCTCAACAGACACAAGCGTTTTGTCTTTACCATCAAGCCAATTTTTAATTTTATCCGGATGGTTTAAAATTTTCTGCTGGCCGAAAATTTTGCTTTGCTCGTTCATATATTTATTTTGCGTTAATTATCCCCCCGATAAGACCATTTAAACACCCTGTAAGATCTTTGGCAATAACTTTTGGCGTGGCTTTTTCCTGGAATAATTGATGGCCGCCTTCGGCTATTTTTTCGCGCAACGCTTCATCGTTTCTTAATTCTAAAATTTTATTGG
>PFOG01000073.1 GCA_002792395.1 Candidatus Portnoybacteria bacterium CG_4_10_14_0_2_um_filter_44_20
ATTAGTATTTTCATTAGTGCCTCGTTCCCATGGACTTCTCGGATGAGCAAAGTAGACTTTGATACCGGTAATGTTGGTGAATAATTTTTGCTATACTCTCTGTGATAATCTTGTTGTGGTATAACCCCGGCTCTAGGCGCACGGCAGAGTGATTGTAGCGACGGTGCCTTTTCCATCGATGCTTTCGATATCAATAGTTCCATCGTGTCCTTCAATAATATTTTTTACAACATACAATCCCAACCCTGTTCCTGAAGTCTGCAGTCTAAGAGCATTGTCCCCCCGGAAGAATTTGCTGAACAAGCGCTCAATCTGTTCTTCCGGAATTCCTATGCCCGTGTCGGAAATTTCAATTTTTACCCCATCTTCGCCTAAAAACGCTTCTACGGTTACTTTTCCGCCAGGCAGAGTGTATTTTATGGCGTTGTCTATCAGGTTTTCCAGGGCAATGCCCATTTTTTCCTCATCAATTTTTATCAAAGGAATATCGGGTGAAATATCAACGGCAAATATTATCCCTTTATTGTCGGCCCCTTGTTTCATTCTTTCAGCGACCGATTTTAAGAGATTAATGAATGATTGTTTTTTAGGATTTATTCCGTACTTTCCCTCTTCTATGCGCGCGACATTAAGAAGCTGGTTTACAAGATCGATAATCCTTATGGACGATTTTAATCCGTCTTCGGTTACTGCTTGCTGGCCAGAGTTAAGCTTACCAAGTTCTTTGTCAAGCAATTCATTAAACGCCCATTTGACTCCCGTAAGCGGGGTGCGTAGCTGGTGGGCTGCTACGGAAACGAACTCCGATTTGCTCTCATCAAGCGCAATTAGGCGCCTGTTGGCTTCCGAAAGCTCCATATCGCGGCGCACCAGGATTTTTCCCACCTCGTAATTTTCATTTAAAAGCGCGGCCAGGCGCTTGTTGGCTTCTTCTAATTCCGTTTTGGTTTTGTTCAATTCATGGATTTTCTTTTCTCTTTCTTCAAGAACTTTTCTAACCCGCGTAAGCAAGCTCCCTTTTTCCAAATTTATGCCCGATATTTCGTCTGGCATAATTGATTTTTATTATTTTTTTTCTTCAATTTCTTTAATTTCTTCTTCGGCCTTTCTCAGCTCTTTCAAAGCCAGTTCGGCTTCTCTTTTTAGGGCGATATCTTTGGCGATTAAAAGAAAAAGTAAAATACCCAGAGCATTGGCAATGACCATAGGAATCAAAAGCTGCTGAGCGAATAAAATTGCGATTCCGCTTATAGTTTTTGTCGTATATAATGGCGAAATTAAAGGCACTATTACTTCCAAATGTATTACTTCCCAAAAAGCGGTAATAAGGACAACCAACAGAACTTCTTTATTGGTTATCGTTTTAATGTTGATTTTTCTGTATTTTGACAGCCAGGCGCCGACAAAACCAGCTCCAACAGTGGCTACTCCGCAACCAATGGCCGACCAAAAACCGATGGTGCCGGTAAAGCCGGTCCAGATAACTCCTGTCATTCTATACAGCCCGGAAATTAATCCTGCTCCGATTCCCACGACAGGACCCCCTAATATACCTGCAAAAATAGCAATGCAATCGCGGAAATTGAAGATTATTCCGAAAAGCTTTAAGCCGAATTCCGAAGCGAGTATGCCCAGCACTCCAAAAAACAAAATCAGGCCTGCTTTTTCTTTTTTAGTATAAGATTGTTTATAGATAAACGCTCTAACCCTTTCTGAAAGAGAAAGCAGATATAGGGCGGTGACAACCAAAGAAACAAAAGCAACCAGATAGCGGGAAGTACTAATTAATTCGCTGAATATTGGAAATTTCATATATTTTATTCGCCTCCGGCAAAGATAACCACCGTTTCATTATAAAATTTGGGTTGAATGAGCTTTTGATTTTTTGTCTCTCCCCTTAAGGGAGCTTGTTCGCCGTAGGTGTAGAATCCCAAAAGAGGAACGTCTTTTCCCAGAATTTCCATAACCGCATCGATTTCATCTTTTGCTTTCTGGGCGAAGAGTTTTTCCCGCGCGATACAGTTAAACATCAGGGCAAATTTCGGTTTTGCGTTTTCGCTTTCCATGTCGCTCATGACCCTTTTTGCCGCATACTGCGCCGCTTCAATCGCCTTTTCTTTGCTTCCGATCATAAGGCGGACTTCGGAGCCCTCCGGAATTTCGGCGGCGCAAGTAATGGCGCCATTTTCATCAACCGTGATCGGGTCGCGGATAAGATATTCGTCTAAGTCGGGAACCTTAAGTCCCAAGGGATATGTTATTGCCATGCGGGCAAGAGGCTCCTTGCGAAGTTCTTCGGCTTTTGAGCCGAAATAGTCTTCATAAACACTTATGGCGGGTTTGTTATCAATGGTATGGACTACCGCTCCTTTTGATTTGGTCACTTTCATCGGCTGGCTGACGGGCATCCATCCATGGCGCACGCCCATGGCAAAACTGAATTTACCTGAAAGCCCGACGCCGGCGACGGCGCCGCTCGACACTTTTCCATCGCAGTACTGGTATGTTTTTTTAAAAAGAAAATCGTCTCCCGCCGCACCGCCAACAACCGGGAAATTAGCGCCGAGCGCGTCCAGCACTCCGCGCACGGTATCCGCCCCATTGCCAGTGAGTACATCGGGCAGCATTATGAATGTGCGCAAGGGCTCTTTTGCCTTATTTTTTATGCTTTCGGCAACCGCGCGTCCGGCTTCCCTGGCACCTGATTTTATGTTTTCGCTCAAGCCGCTTGTAAAAACAATACTGTCCGACTTAATCGCCATAACGACAACCGATTTTGAATTGGGGCCGTCCGACGTTATTTCTCCGGCATCACTGCAACCAATACCGGGAGCCTCGTTACTTGCCTCCGCAACACCACTCACCAATTCTTCCTGATTGAAAGCGACTGAAGAAAATGTGAAAGTAAAATCAGGCTTTTCATCCCCGATTTTTTTTATCGCCTTTTTGCAGGCCTCAAAACCGGCTTGTTTTGAGTCGGCACTATTTTCGCTCGAACCTACTCCTACATAAATTGCCATATTATTTTTTATAATTTTCCATAGGAATCTAACTTAACACTTTTGGCGCTTCGCGCCAAGATTGTTGCGTTAGATTCTGGAATCCAATTTATTAATAACTTCCATCACTTTTGAAATAATTTCATTAGGGGTTGAATGCGCTTTTATCATATACTGCTCTGCGCCGGCTTTGAGCCCTTTTTCAATTTCCTTTTTTTGGCCGAGATTGGATAGAATGATAACCGGAATATGTTTTAATTTTTCATTGGCCTTGATTTCTTTAAGAAATTCAATCCCATTAACGCCCGGAAGGACGATGTCAAGAAGAATAACGTCAATTTTCTCACTTGTTAGAATCAGCCGCGCGCTGTTTGCGTCCATTGCGCGGAATGTTTTTATGTGTGACTGCGATAATTTTTTTTCAAGCAAATCGGATATAAAAATATCGTCTTCAACAAGAAGCGCCTGTCCCGAAATTCTCTCTTTTTCAATTTTATCTCTCACTCCACATTCTACCTCGTCTCGACCGAGTACACGGTTGACTTTTGCAATAATTTCGTTGGGCTCGAAATTGATTTTTACCAAATAGTCGCGGATGCCAAGTTTTAGAACGCGGTCTATTTCAATCGGCTGTCCCGAGTTTGAAATGACAATGACCGGCAAATCAGGCAGAATTTTTTCTTTATTGAGTTTTTCTAAAACTTCAAATCCATTAAGCCGGGGGAGAAGCATATCAAGAAGCACCAGGTCCGGTTTTGCGGTCCGTATAAGGTTAAGTCCGTTAATACCGTCATAAGCCGCTTTCACTTCGTAGCCAACTTTTTTAAGTTTGTTAGTCAAAAGATTCACTATTATTTCTTCGTCTTCCACTAGCACAATTAGTTTTTTTCTCTGTTCTTTGTCCATTGTTTAAATAATAGCATAATTAGATTCTGGAATCCAATATAGTTTTAGTATAGGTGATATAAAATAGTTTATAAAGAGTGTGATGTAAAAAAGTTATACACAACCCTATATCTCACTTAAAACATCGGCGATTTTTTCAGACGGCGGGGCCTCAAATTGGGTGGTGGGTGGGGTTAGTATCAATATTATAACTCCAAACTTAAATATTGTTTAATTTTGTCCCCCAGTTCGTTCCATGAAGTTGAACCGTCTTTCGGATAATGAGCCAATCCTCCAGTGTTGCAGTAGCTATAAATCTGTAAAATCGTTTCATTGGATTCTAATTACTACATTAATTATAATACCTAAATTGTGTCTTAACAAAAAAATTTAATTCTTTCCACTGCCGAAAAACCGATCTCCTGGTTTATTTTTCCCGCCAGCTCTCCACTTTTCATCTGCAGCTCGTTAACCCAGACGGAATTAGGGCAAGTTACAAAAAGAGTCTTATTTCTAAAATTAGTCGGTTTAAACCTATCGCGATATTCGGCTCCGTAGGCGCGGGAGATAGTCGAAGACCATAATAAATAAATTCTCTGTTCTTCAGACTGCTTTTCCAGGTTCAAACGGCTGGTAACAAGCGGGATAATATTTTTTAGACGCGTCCACATCTTTTAAACTGCCTTGACCGGCATAACCACATAAACATATCCTTCATCTCCTACCGGCTTTAAAACGCTTGGCAGAGATTCATCATTAAACCCCCAAAAAACTTTTTTAGTTGAAATATTATTTAACCCGTCTAACAAATATCTCCAATTATACGCAACCTCCATATCTTTCCCCTCTATTTCTCCTTCTATCTGAGCTTCATTTTCTCCAATTTCTCTGTTTTGGGCAAAAATATTAACTGTTTTTTTCGCAGAATTGACTATAAACTTTATGTCGCTAATTTTTCCGCTAAAAAGGCTAAGTACTTTAATTATCTGATTAATTTCATCTTTATTCAAAATAGCGCTTGCCCGGAAGTTATTGGGGATAATCTGTTGATAATCTGGAAATTGCCCGTCTATTAGCCGAGAAATCATTTGAATATTTCCAAAATCAAACATAATTTGCCCGGGAGCTAAAAATAATTCAAGCGATTTATTTTTTTCATTTTCACTGTTTTTCTCCGCTAGAATTTTAATTACTTCATGAATTGTCTTTTGTGGAACTATAATTGGCTGCTGAAAATCATTTTTATTAAAAATGGTTTTTTCCGCTAAACGAAAACTATCGGTCCCAACTAACTTAAGATAATTTTTATTAAAATCAAATAATACGCCGGATATTTCCGGTCTCGTTTCTGAAATAGCAACCCCTCCGATAACTTGTGAAAGACCTATTTTTAAAATTTCTTTATCTAATTGATTATTCAAAGGAGATTCAATAATAGGAATTATAGGATATTCTTTAATATCTTGCCCTTTAATTTGCGCTTTAAAATTTTCACAATTTATATATAAAACATCTTCTTTAACAGTTAATTCTATCTTTTTATTGGGCAAATTAGATATAAAACTACTTAAAATCCTCGCCGGGACAGTAATTCCTCCTTCTTTTTCTATTTTTCCCGAAACCCAATAATTAATACCAATTTCAAGATTAGTTGAAGAAATTTTTAATCTCCCTTTATCGGTTTTTAATAAAAGATTATTTAAGATTGGTAAATTTAAATTTTTACCAACAATCCTTTCTGCGGTAGCTAACGCATTTTTTAAATTTTCTTGTAAACAAAAAATTTTCATCATAATAAAGTAGTTATATTAATTTATTTTATTAGTAATTACTAATTATTATTAACATTAATAATTTTTGGTTTTTAAAGATAGTTATTATTGTTTAACAAGAAAGAAGTTATTTCTTAAAAATCATTAATTGTGGAATAGATGTTAATCTCTTATTTTAATTTTAAGTTCTTGATTTTATTCCAGTACTTTTTAAATATTTCTCCCAGTTTTTTCCACTTATAAATTTATAAAGTATTATAACCCGCGGTTATAACGTGTTATAAATTCTTTCTTTTATTAAATTTATTTCTTGTTGAACAGTTTCATTTGTTTCTATCTCTTTATTAAGTTTTTCACAGGCATACATAACGGTTGTATGATCTTTTCCTCCTAATTTTTCTCCAATAAAGGGGTAAGAATTTTTAAGTTCCTCTCTCATTAAAAACATAGTTATTTGTCTTGGCCAAACAATTTCTCGACGACGGCATTTAGTAGTTAAATCGCTAGTGGTAATATCATAAAATTCTGATACTGCCTTTATAATATTTTTATAACTGATCAGTTTTCGGGGGGGGGCGATAACGGATGAAAGAATTTTAGCAGTGTCATCAATAGAGGGTGGGGTATTATTAATCTGCACAAAAGCCATTACTCTATTTAGGGCTCCTTCTAATTCTCTAATATTTTTTTTAATATTAGTGGCTATATATTCTAAAACATCTTCCGGTAGACAATATTTTTTCTCATCAGCCTTTGTTTTAATAATAACCAGCCTTGTTTCAAAATCAGGATAACTAATATCAGCAGTCATTCCTCCTTCAAAACGTGACCGTAAGCGTTCTTCTAAGGTAGCAATGGCCTTTGGGGGTCTGTCAGAACTTAAAATAATTTGTTTATTCTTTTGATATAAAGCATTAAAGATGTGAAAAAATTCTTCCTGTGTTTTTTCCTTGCCGGCTAGAAATTGAATATCATCTATAATTAGAACGTCTATTTTTCGGTATTCTTCTTTAAATCTATCTATTTTTCCTTCTCTTAGGGAATAAATTAATTCTGAAGAGAATCTCTCAGAACTGGTATATTTTACTCTCTTTTTGTTTTGATCAATAACTTCATTGCCAATTGCTTGAAGGAGATGGGTTTTTCCTAAACCAACCCCGCCATAAATAAAAAGAGGGTTATAAAGGGTCCCTAAATTTTGGACTACTGCTTTGGCTGCCGCCTGAGCTAATTCATTAAAAGACCCAACCACAAAAGAATCAAATGTATATTTCGGATTGAGATTAGTATCTTTATTAACTTTAAATTCTTCAAAGCCAGCCTGATTTTCCAATTGAGGTTGTTTTTCTGTGTATTTTTGAATAGAAATATTAGGAGAAGATGGAATAATTTGTGAAGAAGATAGCGTTGTTGAAATAACAAAATCTACATTCTTAATATCGGGAGAGAGGTTCCGTAGAGATTTTAAAATTAATTTTTGATATTTGTTTGATAGCCATTCTTTGCTAAAACCATTAGGCACGCTGATTGTCGCAAAACCATCCTTTTTTTCAAGAACGCCAGTGTTCTTAAACCAAGTGATAAAATTAGCCTTTGAGAGATTTAATTCTATTTCTCCCAAGGCAGCTTGCCAGAGTTCTTCGTTGGTCATGGTGAGTTTTAAATTAGTGATAAAGCGAAAACCAAAAATTTAGAATAGAATGTTTTATTATGACGTTGTGGACGCCCATGATAAATGTCTAATTGTGCAGAGATTACAGCGAAGAGGATAGATGCTCTTTTTTATTTATTTGATTATGGGCAATCAAATAACTCATTTGATTATATCATACCTGCAAAAAAGGAAAAAATGAAGCAGGATAAAGCGATGAGAGAGGGCTGTTAATAAATTGGGGATGAGATGTGGATGATTCGGAAATAATTTTTAAATGTTGCTTTTACAGAGTTTTGATGTTATGTTTAAATATGGTTGATTTAAATCTGCACGAGTTAAATATAGGCGATTTAAATCTACGCAGTTTAAATATAGTCGATAGAATAAAATAAAACAATATGCCCGGTAGAGAAAGCTTCGACTGCCTGCCGGTGGATATTTAAACAGCTATTTAGTAGGATTTTTAAAATATCATCAGATAGAGGTTCGATAATTAATTATCACTTAATTGTCGAAGTTCTACTACCGGGTATGCCCATTAAATTCAAAACAAAAAATAAAAAGAGAAAAAGAGTTCACGGTTTTTTAAAGAGGAAATCATCCAAAGAAGGACGAAGGGTGCTTAAAAGCAGAATGAGAAAAAAAAGAAAGAAATTGGCGGTTTAGCCCAGAACGAGAATTGGAAATTAAGATTAAGAAAATATTAAGCTCAGTCTTAATTCATAATTCGAGATTCTCCGGCAGTCGTTTATTGCTTCCTAAAAAACTTCGCTTAACTAAGAAAAAAGAGTTTGAAAAAATTTTTCGGAAAAGCGAACAGCTTACGGAAAAAATTTTTGTTTTGAAGGTGAGAAAAAATGAGTTTGATTATTCTCGCTTTGGGTTTATAGTTAGCCTTAAGATCTCAAAAAAGGCTACCGCGCGCAATCGGGTAAGAAGGCAAGTTCAAGAAAGCATTCGCGCGAACATAGATGGAATAAAAAAAGGGTTCGATATTATAATTTCAGCAAAACCAGCCATTAGAGATAAATCTTATAAAGAGATTAATTCAATTATTAAAAGCGCCTTGAAAAGGATGGGGTTAACAAAAATATGATTAAAAAAATATTTTTGAGGATAATCAGGGGTTATCAATGGATTTTGTCCCCTGACCATCGGTTTTGGAAGCGAGCCGATGAATTTCATGGCTGTCGTTTCTATCCAAGCTGTTCAGAATATACCTATCAAGCTATTGAAAAATATGGCGTCCGGAAAGGGATATGGGCGGGAGTAAAAAGAATTTTAAGGTGTCATCCGTGGAGCGTTGGAGGGGTTGATAAGCTGTAAATTAAGCGTAGCTTGCGTGAGCATCCCGCTCACAATAGTCAAAATGTCTACAATAATAGTTATTTTTAACGGTTTGTTATATCGCCCTCTCTTTAACGGGTTGATTTTTTTGTATAATACTCTTCCTGGCCACGATTTTGGCATAGCAATTATTGCTTTAACAATAATAATTAGGTTATTATTTTATCCTCTTTTCCAGAAGCAGATGAAGGCGCAGAAAGAAATGGCCCTTATTCAGCCAAAGATTAAAGAAGTTCAAAAAAAATATAAAAATGAAAAGGAAAAACAAGCTCAGGCGATAATGGATCTTTATAAAGAACACAAAGTCAATCCTTTCAGCGGTTGCTTGCCAATGTTGATCCAGCTGCCGATCCTTATCGCCTTTTTTCAAGTTTTAAGGACTGACATGGATCCGAGCCGGCTGAATGGCCTGTATTGGTTTATTAAAAATCCAGAGGTGATTAATCCGATGTTTATAGGCCTAGTTGACCTTGCTAAAAGTAATTATGTTTTAGCGGTGTTGGCGGGGGCTGCTCAATTTATTCAGTCGAAGATGACTCTTCCGGCAGGGGGCCTACAAAAGGGGCAAGGAACAGACTTTGCTAGTTTAATGAGCACGCAAATGATCTATTTTATGCCGGTTCTAACGGTTATGATCGCTTGGCAGCTGCCTGCTGGTTTGCCTCTGTACTGGTTAGTTTTGACGATTGTTGGCATTATACAACAATATCTGATGAATCGGAAAAAAGATTTATGATTTATGATTTACGGATAATCACGCATAAACACAACTCCTTCTTAAATCATAAATCGTAATTCGTAATTCCGTTAACAATGGATAAATCAACCTCAATTTTAAAAGATACAACCGAAGAGCTTCTAAAAATAATAGGTTTTGATGTGGACATAAAAGAAGAAAGTGATCAGAATGATTCGACAATAATAAATATCAATGCTTCTGACGGGGGGATGCTGATCGGACAGGGAGGAGCAACTTTGACAGCTCTTCAACACCTAATCAGGTTGATCGTGGCAAAGAGAATGCAGGCGGATGACGTCCTTGAGCAAAAACGATTCGTTCTGGACATCAATCATTATCGGCAAGGTCGCACTGAGGCCTTAAAGGATCTTATTTTAGACAAAGTTGATCAGGTGATAAGAAGTCAAAGAACCATTAGCCTCTCGCCGATGCCCTCTTATGAGAGAAGAATTATTCACTTAGCTCTAAAAGGAAATCCTAATATTCTTTGCCAAAGCGAAGGAGAGGGAGAGGAAAGACATATAGTCATCAAGCCCATCGAAAAATTAACCTAATTAACCCAGCAAGAATTCACCTAATTTCTAATTGCCTCACCCTACGGGCGACCACCCGAAGGGTGGTAATTTACCTAATAAAATCATAAGCGAAAATGTCTAATTTAAAAATTTTGATATTTTACTTTTTATAACAGCGAAGCTGATATTGTGAGCGGGACGCTCACGCTTGCCCTCCCAAATTTGCCAGCGTAGTTCAGTC
>PFOG01000072.1:0-1844 GCA_002792395.1 Candidatus Portnoybacteria bacterium CG_4_10_14_0_2_um_filter_44_20
AATGTCCGAAAACAGTCTGAAAGTTGAAGCGGATATTCCTGATTGGAAAAAAATGGAAGAAATTGCTTCTTCTCCGGAGCTTTCCATGGAATATGAAAACAAAATGGCTCCCACTGTCAAAAAAACCTACAATGTTTCGATCGCGGGAGACACTCAATTTTTCGGCAACCAGCTTTCAGGAATCAAGGCCGGGGATACGGTCATGGTTAGCGCGAAAGAATTGGTTTATCAAACTGACAATCTGACAGCAACGGAAATCGCCTCTCCTTTTGATAATGCACCGCCAGCGGGAATTCAGCCGTAGCCCATTCCTAAAGCTAGGCTTTGAGAAAATAAAACTTGGCTTTAATAGAGGATTAAAGCTTCCCAACATCCGATGTTGGGATCGGATATCAAAGTCGGCAGTCTGGTAAATGTCACCGCCCTTGAATCTCCTTATGAAAAAGATGCTGTCACCGCGGAGAAAGTGAGTGTTATGGAGAGACAATGATAAGACCTCCTAATATTCAATATAGGAAAAGTATCGAGAAGAAAAAAGCGGGTGAAATCCTAGACATCGAATGTCTATGATGCCTACAACAAAAAAACAACCTCGACCTTGCATCGGGATTGTTTTGTAGATGCCGGACACCTACAAATTACTTCCTTTCCTCCAGCTTCACTTGTATCGTCTTTTCTTCGCCTTTGTGCCAGATTTTGAGGGAAATTGTGTCGCCGACATTGAATTTGGCGATTTGGTCGCTTAATTGGTGTTTTTCGTCAATTTTCGCGCCGTTTATTTCCAAAATGATGTCGTTTTCGACGATTCCCGCTTTGTCCGCCGGACTTCCGGGAACAACCGCAAAGTCAGTCACGCGTTCGCCGCGAAGAACCAGCGCGCCGTAGCCGTAAGGCAGATTGTTCGCTTTTTGAATTTCTTCCGTTACCGGCATATAGCGCACACCAAGATACGGCTGGACGATCTTTCCTTTCGTTTTCACGGACTCGATATCTTTTTAACTCTTCCGAAAGTTGAGCTTTCGGAATGAAAATTACGAGAACGGTTCTCGTAATTTTGGGGCGCTTCCTATCTCTATCGGGGTGTGGATAAGTAAAATTGACTCAATCATTCGGGGAGGGTATCATAGAAACAGATACTTGCAAAAAGGCTTCGAAGGCCTAATATCTAATACCTTTGAATTACAAAACACCCCATTCTGTCATTCCCGCCCCGTATGCCGCTACGGGGTAAACTCCAGCGGGAATACAGGGAATTAAGATAAAATCTGGATTCCGGCTCAAGGCCGGAATGACAAAAAAAGTGAGTTTCGTAATTCAAAGTAATACATAACATTCAACATATGAAACCATCTTTTTTTCTTAAAACATTTCTTCCCGTTCTCTCGGCCATTATTTTGGTCGCCGGCATCGCCTACTCGGTCTGGATCGAGCCGACGGCCGCTCCGCCCGGCAACAATGTTGAGGCGCCGATTAATGTTGGCACTTCAACCCAATACAAATCCGGCGCTTTAGGCGTTGGCGGCTTGCTTGCTGCCTATAGTGGCTTTTGGCTGAATAACAATGGCCAAGGATGTAAGCGGCAAAGTTCTTACAGCTGATGCCAATGGTTTTGGAAGTTGGCAAGCACAAGCAGCGGGAGGGGGTGGCGGAGGTTGCTATGTTTCTTATTCCGGCGGTTGCCTTGCAGGTTTTACTAATAAAGGTTCCGCTGGTTCCTGGGGCTACTGTGCCTACAACGATACCCCTGCTACGATCACCATCCATTTTCGTCCGCCGGGGGGTGGTTGCCACAGCGGGTGGTCGACCGGCACTCTTGGTGAGGCGTTTGTGTGTTGCCAGTAATA
>PFOG01000072.1:1896-2038 GCA_002792395.1 Candidatus Portnoybacteria bacterium CG_4_10_14_0_2_um_filter_44_20
AAAAAATAGTCCTTCCTAACATTCGATATTGGGAAACAAAAATAGCTCTCAAAAAGAGCTATTTTTGTTTGGATTTAAACCTTCACGAGAACCGTTCTCGGACTAAGTCCGAGAACGGTTCTCGTGAGATAGCTTTAGCAAT
>PFOG01000077.1 GCA_002792395.1 Candidatus Portnoybacteria bacterium CG_4_10_14_0_2_um_filter_44_20
TGATAAAAATAAAGAACTATCGGCAGAGCGGCAAAAATTATGGCCAGCAAACCGATGCCCCAAAACCACCAGCCGTCCCCGATAAAAATGTTCTTTATTCGATTCGTAAATCGTAAATCATAATTCGTAATTCGTGCCTTAAGGCGTGGCCAATAGTTATAGTGAGCGGAACGCTCACTTAAGCCTTGCTTATAGATTTCGATTAATAAGACTATCATCCAAATTGCCGGCACAACACGATAAGAGATGTAGGTGTGAAAGCCGAGGCCGAATAGGACGCCTGAAAGTATAAAATATAAAGTATGAAGTATGAGGCGGGTGTCCCTCCTAAATTTATTCGCATCATTCGTATGTTCGATTCGCATCATTCGCATCGCTTTGAACAAACAATAAAAACCCCAGACTAAAAAGAAGGGGACCATTATGGCGCGAAAGCCGATTCGGGAAAAAAGAATGTGCCAGAAAGAAGCCGCAAGAAAAAAAGACGAAAGCAGGGCAATTAAATTGCTTTGCTTTTTCCCGCGGAACAATTCTTTGAGCATCAGATACAAGCCGAGAACTGTTAAAAACCCGATAATTGCCGCCACGATTTTAATTGACCAGACGCTTATGCCGAAAAACGCGAAACCGACGGCAATCGCGTTAATGAATAAACCTTCGCGGCCGTTGTTCTCCGGATAAAAAACCCTAAAATTATGGTTGGCTAAGGCGGTAGCGGCATCATTGCCGTTTATGGCGACATCTGGGTAGAGGCCCGGCGGCACCTCGGTCAGTTTATAAAACCGAAAAAACGCGGCGATTGCCAGAATTAAAATTAGTAAAATAATTTGATTGCGGCTCGTTTTTTCCATATAATCTATTCTATTATATTCCGGGCTTAATTTAAACAGGGTCGATGCGATGTTGCTCTGTGGATAATTTTTAGAGTATAATTAATGATATTAGTTTAACTTCAATTTTCGGGTGCGGGTTGCCATCGGCCTGAAACGAGGTTTGCACGCAAGCCTGATGTGTTCTGCCGGCGTTATCCTGCGCCAAAAACATGCTTTCAAAGGCAGATATTGTTGTTTCCTTGATTGTTGGCGAGTTATCGGCTTGGTTATTGATAGCCATTGCCAGAAGTCTTGGCATAACCAGTTCGGCAATCTGGAGTTTGCCGATAGTTTTTCCGTTGCTGTGTTTGCTTGGTTTTTACGTTGCCGCTCGGATTGCCGCAAAAATCGCGGTTATTTATCAAATCGCCAAATTTGTTTTGATCGGAGGGTTTAACACCTTGCTTGACTGGGGCATTTTGGCCGCGTTGATTTTTATTTTTCGGCAATATTTTTTAGTTGAGCCGCAGGACAAATTGGCCGTTATACTTACTCTTGGCCTGGTTTATTATTCTTTCTATAAAGCAATTTCTTTTGTTGTCGCGGCGGTCAGCAGCTTTTTTTGGAATAGATTTTGGACATTTAAGCGAGAGACGACAGAAAGTATGAGCCAGGAGTTTTTTCAGTTTCTTATTGTCACCTTTGTCGGATTTTTGATCAATGTTGGCATTGCTTCATCGGTTTTTAAATTTGTTCATCCGTTTGGCGGGTTGAATTATGATCAGTGGGCGATTGCGGCCGCGGTTGTGGCAACTATTTTTTCGATGGTCTGGAACTTTTTGGGATATAAATTTATCGTTTTCAACGAGAAGCCGGCGGAGACGAAACCGGTGAGCATATAATTGGATGGATTTATAATTTCAACGCCCCGCAATTTGTGGGGCGCTTTTGTTTTTTGTAAAAAAGTGATACTATCTGTGTAGTTAATCTGTCATTCTCGCGAAGGCGGGAATCCAGTTCGGCATTGCGCGCGCAAATATTTTTTCTGGATTCCGCATCAAGTGCGGAATGACAATGGGGTGAGTGAATTAGTTTTATAATTTGCGAATTTATGAGTGAATTAGTTTTATAATTTGCGAATTTATGAGTGAATTAGTTTTATAATTTGCGAATTT
>PFOG01000123.1 GCA_002792395.1 Candidatus Portnoybacteria bacterium CG_4_10_14_0_2_um_filter_44_20
CCATTGGCCAGTAGTAAGGAGGGGAATCCCAAACTGACCGAACGTTTTCAACTGATTATTGGTGGTTTAGAGTTGGTGAACGCTTTCTCCGAGCTTAATGATTCTATTGAACAAGACAGACGGATGAAAGAACAGATAGAAAAGCACGGTGAAGATGTGCGTTATGACACTGATTTCATCGAAGCCTTGGAATACGGCATGCCGCCGGCCGCCGGTTGGGGAATGGGGATTGACAGGTTGGTCGCTCTATTAACCGACACGCACAATTTACGGGACGTAATATTATTCCCGACCATGAGGCCAAAACAGTAAAAACTTGAAATCGAAGTACGAAATTCGAAGCAAATTTAAATAACCAAAACTTTAAAACTAAAATATTTGTCATTCCCGCGAAAGCGGGAATCCAGAAATAAATGTGGAAGAATAATTTTAAAAAATATTTTAATAAAGTAAATTTCAAAAGAGTCGTTCTTATTTTAATAGTAGGAATTATTTTTATTTTTTCGTTTTATAGTTTATTCAGGATTAATAAAATGAATTTTTGGATTAATAAGGAATGTGAAAAACGTGTTTATACGAATTATACAAGGGAGGAAATGCTACCAATAAGTAATGAGCAGAGAGAGGAGTTAGAAAAAGTTGATGCAGAGTGTAATTTATACAAAAAATATCTTATGGACAAAAATGCAGATGTTGTTATTCATCTTTATGGCCCGCAAAAATATATTCCATTAACGGATTTACCATTAAATATAAAACAATCTTATTTTGCTTGCCAAAACTCAGGAGGGTATGAAAAAGTAAAAAGTATATTAAATAGTGGGCATGAGGCGAAAATGGTTCCAGACGAGGAAAAACGCGCGATAAGTAGACAAGAAGTTGGTGATTATCAAGAATGTTTGAAGAATCAAAAAGAAGCGACAAAAGAACGGCCAGAGGCATATAAATTTTTAATTATCGTAGATTCAATAATTTTAGTTATTGGTTTATTATTGTTAAAATTTTGGTAATCACTGGATTCCCGCTTGCGCGGGAATGACAGAATAATTATATGCTTGATATAAAATTCATCCGAGAAAATAGGGAAGCACTAAAAGAAACCATTAAAAATAAAGGGATTGATTTGGATTTGGGTAATTTATTGGCAACAGACGAGAAAAGAGTAGGGCTGATGCGGGAGATTGAGGATTTGCAGGCGGAAAAAAATAAGCTCAACGATGAGATGCGCTCGACTGACGACAAGAAAAAAGTGATTGTGAGGGGCAAAGAAATCAAAGAAAAAATTGCGGAACTTGAGCCGCAATATAAAGAAGCCAAACGACAGTTCGACGAATTGATGGTAAGGGTTCCCAATTTAGTTTCTTCGGATACGCCGGTTGGCAAGAATAGCGATGACAATGCCGAAGTTGAAAAATGGGGAGATATTCCAAAATTTGACTTTGGGCCGAAAGACCATGTCCAGCTTGGTAAAGACCTTGATATCCTTGATCTGGAAAGAGGCGCTAAGGTTGGCGGCTACCGAGGGTATTATCTTAAAAACGAAGGAACGCTTTTGGTTATGGCGCTGATGATGCATGCTATGCAAAAAATGGTTGAATGCGGATATAAACCGATGATTCCGCCGACTCTGGTAAAAAGTTTTGCCTTATTTGGCAGCGGTTATTTCAGCGGACTGGAGTATAACGGCGAAGTTGACGAAGTTTATCAGGTTGCCACTTCCGACAAAGAGGTGGATGGCACGAAATCAAAGGAAAAGAAATTTTTGGTCGGGACAGCCGAACCCTCTCTACTTGCTTATTATTCCGACGAGGTCCTTGAAGAAAGTCGGCTGCCGATCCGGATTTGCGGCTACAGCCAATGTTATCGAAGCGAAATAGGAAGTTATGGCAAGGATACAAAGGGTTTTTATCGGGTCCACGAATTTATGAAAATTGAACAGGTGGTAATTACCGCGGCGAATATGGCCGAGTCGAATAAACTGCAAGACGAGATGGTTTCAATTTCCAAGGAAATCCATCGCGATTTGGGCTTGCCGTATCGCTTGTTGCAAATTTGTACCGGTGATATGTCGCCAGGCAAGCATCGGGCTTTTGATATTGAAGTCTGGCTGCCCGCTTCTAACCGTTGGGCGGAAACCGGATCGGCCAGTAATTTTTTGGATTGGCAGGCAAGGCGGCTGAATGTGAAATATATTGATAAAGAGGGAAACCGGAAGTTCGTTTATATGCTGAATAACACTGCTTTGCCAAGTGTCAGGCCATTCATCGCGATCCTGGAAAATTATCAGCAGAAAGACGGTTCGGTTGTCGTGCCGGAAGTTTTAAGAAAATACGTTGGTAAGGATGTTATCGGGGTAAAATAAAGTAGGTGGGGGACAAAGAGAGGCGGTTGTCTGACCGCTTTTTAATTTTGCCTTCAGCTGATATACTAAAAGCATGGAATATCCAATAATTATACTTCATGGCTGGGGGGCGACGGTTAAATCTTATGGCCGGCTGAAGCCACTATTAGAGCAGGGAGGAAATTCTGTCTTTGTTTTTGATTTGCCGGGCTTTGGTAAAGAAGCGTTGCCGCCGAGAGCGTGGTCGGTGGGCGATTATGCGGATTGGGTAGAAAATAAAATACGAGAAGAATTGGATTCCCGCTCTCGTAGGAATGACAACGGTAGTAAATTTATTTTATACGGTCATTCGTTTGGCGGGAGGATTGCGATTAAAATCGCGGCGCGGCGGCCTGAAGGATTGCGAGGTTTAATATTGTGCGATACGGCCGGGGTTACCCCGCGTCCAAAAACAAAAATCGCAATATTCAGTTTTTTATCTAAAATTGGTAACGTGACATTTTCATTGCCGTCGCTAAAATTTTTAAGGCCGTTGGCCAGAAAGTTCGTTTATTGGCTTTCCGGCGAGCGGGATTACCATTATTTGCAGGGCGATGTGATGAGGGAAACGTTTAGGGCGGTGGTCTCGGAGGATTTAAGCTCTTTTTTGCCAAAAATTCATACACCGACTATGGTTGTTTGGGGAGAAAAAGACAGAATGACGCCCCTCGGCGATGCTTATGCTATTAATCGGGGAATCGCGGGCAGTAAATTAGAAATTTTGGGAAAAATCGGGCACAATCCTCATTTAGAGACGCCGGAAAAACTGGCGGCCATTGTGGATAAATTTATTAAAGAACTCGACTAAACTATGATTTTTTTCTATGTTATTTTGCTTTTAGTGGGTCTTATTCTCACTAAGTCCAGCCTTTTTTGGGTTTATTTGTGGCAGACAAAAGAATATCGGCTTGACCGTTTTTGGGCAGAATACGGCTATCCTAAGAAATTAGGAAGATTTTGGCTTTTTTCCGGCGGACGAAAGTTCCATCAGCCGGTTCAGACAATAAAAAGCGTTTTGATTCATTTTATTTCGCTGGTTGTTGTGGCCTTGGGAATGTTTGTTCTGTTGAAAATATTTTTAGGAGGGGCTTTGTCCAATAGCTGGCTGCTGATTATCAGCCTTATTATTTTGTATCTTTTGATGCCTCTTATCGTTTCCTTCAATGTTTTGATATTTTATATTCCGACAGTTATCATTAAGCATATTATTTACAGGCTGGCCGCGAAAAAAATGCGGAAAATTGGTTCAAAGGAGCGCTATAATTTAATAGTTATCGGTATAACTGGCAGTTATGGAAAATCATCAGCCAAAGAATTTTTAGCGCAGATTTTGGAAAAGAAATTTAATGTGATTAAAACGCCGGAAAACGTGAATAGCGAGATTGGAGTGGCGAAGTTCGTGTTAAAAAATGTTAACCCTTCGATAAGCTCAGGGCACAATGAACAGCGGGTGTTCATTGTGGAAATGGGGGCGTACAAAAGAGGAGAGATAAAACGAATTTGCGACATTGTTAAGCCGAAAATAGGAATAATAACCGGCATTGGCGAACAGCATTTGGCTTTGTTTGGTTCGATTGAAAATATCAAGAAAGCCAAATTTGAGCTGATAGAGTCTTTACCCGTAGACGGTTTGGCGGTTTTTTGCGGAGAGAATAAGTATTGTTTGGAGCTGGCGGAAAAGCACGAAAAGAAAAAGGTGGTATGCGGCGTGAGCGACGCGAATAAATACGTGAGTTATACGAACCTACCGAAACACTATTTGTCGAACATTGTCGCGGCCGCTGAGGTGGCGAAATATCTAGGTATGAGCGATGAGGAAATAAAAGAAGCGATTAAAAATATTAAATTAACCGAGCGGATGACAAAAACTTTTACCGGCCGCAATGGCGCTTTGGTAATCGACGATACTTACAGCGCGAATCCTGATGGTGTTTTAGCCGCTTTGGATTATTTGGCGCGGCAAAAGCAAAAGACTAAAATAATTGTGATGCCTTGTTTGATTGAATTGGGAGGGGCGGCGGAAGAGGTGCATCATCGAATTGGTAAGAGAATCGGGGAAGTTTGCGATTTGGCAATAATTACTACCTCCGATTATTTTAGTATAATAAAAGAGGAGGCGGGCTTTGTGGTGAGCTCCTCGAGTCGAGCTCGGAGTCGAGACTCGTCGAACCAGGACAAGTCAGTTTTAGTCGGCTCCCCATCTAAGGCGATAGAATTTTTGAAAGACAAATTAAATCCGGATACGGCGGTATTATTGGAAGGGCGGTTAGCACAGGAGATTGTAGATTTTATGAAATAAAATTTTCTTCAAAAAAGATTTTCTTCGAAAAAAAAGACCCAGACAGATTTTGCTGGGTCGCCATGATTAATCTTTGGATCTCCTGAATTCTTGAAAAAGATCTACGACTAATATGAGCCAACAAATTGCGACTATGCCGAAGCAGATAGTTAGCGGCTCAAACCAGGTGTTATGGCCAGCCCAGATTAGGGTTTGTCCTCCCCAAGAGATGGCTGTAAGAAGACTTATTATGGACGCGATCAAGGCCGGTCTTTTCTCGTAGGGACGCTGTCCGACCCAGAGCATAAAAACGCAGGAAGCAAGTGTCAGTATGATCGGCGGGACGGATAGGTTCATCGGTTCTTTCTCCTTAGGTTAGCACGTCCAGCAACACAAGGAGTGCCAATATCACCAATAAAACTTATAGTCATAGGCATTTTCCCTCCAGTCAAGGTGCTAGATTAGCTTTAAAATATCATAATTAATCTAAGCTGTCAAATGAAAATCTTCAAAAAACCTATCTTTGTTTCGATTTCGCCGAATGCGCAGGCTGATGATGTCTGGCTGGCTTTTAAATTGATGTTTATGCCGTGGAGGTGGAAGGAAGATAAATCATGCCCCCGTCATTCTGAATTTATTTCAGAATCCAAGAGAAAGAGATCCCGAAACAAGTTCGGGATGACAAATCGTTGTGCGATTTGTCAATTTGAAAAAAGGTTGGGAGAGTATTTATTTTCTGTTCGTCATCCTTCTCCGCCTCGGGCGGATCAGGATGATAATTCGCTCGTGCGAATTATCACATTTGAAAGCGGGCGGACGGCGCTGGACGCGATTTTGCAAGCGTTGGAAATAAAAAAAGGCGACGAGGTTTTAGTACAGGGTTTTACTTGTACGGCGGCAGTTAATCCGATTCTTTGGGTTGGCGCTAAGCCGGTTTATGTTGACGTGGAAGACGGAACATATAACATGTCGCCCGACGATTTGGAGAAAAAAATTACTTCGCGAAGCCGGGTGGTGATAATCCAGCATACTTTTGGTTTTCCGGCGAGGGTGAGCGAGATTTTATCAATTGCCAAAAAACATAACCTACTGGTGGTTGAAGATTGCGCGCACAGTTTGGGCGCGGAGTATAATGGCCAAAAAACTGGAACCTTTGGCGACGCGGCAATTTTCAGCTTTGGGCGAAGCAAGGTTATATCAGCGGTTTTTGGGGGCGCGGCCGTGGCGAGAAATCCGAGGTTGGCTGAGAAAATTCGCGAAATCCAGAATAAGTGGGAATACCCGTCGCATGGGTGGATATTGCAGCAATTATTTCATCCCCTCTACATTGCGATTGCCAAGTTTCTTTATAATTTTTTAAGCATTGGCAAGGTAATGATAGTAGTTGCAAAAAAACTTGGTTTGATTTCTGTTATGGTTTATTCGGTTGAGAAGTCCGGCGGCAAGCCGCCTTTTGGGCCGGCAAAAATGCCTAATGCGTTGGCTTGCTTGGGTTTAAATCAGTTGAATAAGGTGGAAAAATTCAATGAACACAGAAGAGAGTTGGCGAGGTTCTATGGAGAAAAATTGCAACCATTTTGCCATTCTGAGGGCGATAGCCCGAAGAATCTCGTCAACATGAATGAGATCCTTCGTTACGCTCAGGATGACAAAAAGTGTAAGCCAATTTTTCTCAATTTTCCCATCCAGGTTAGAAATTTCGGCGTTCGCTGGAAATTAATCGGTGAGGCCAGGGTGAGAGGAATCTATTTGGAAAGCTGGCCGGCTAAAGACAAAAAGGTTATCGGGCCCGACAATGTCTGCCAGGAAAAATTGGGTTATGAAGATGGATTGTGTCCGGCGGCGGAAAAAGCAGCGTCGACAAGTATTAATTTACCGACGAGTCCGAATACTAGCAAAGACGATGCCGAAAGAGTCGTAAAGTTTATTGAAAAGTTTTTCGTAAATCATAAATCGTAAATCATAATCTAAGGTGGATTTAAGATTTATAAACAAAGATTTAAGAATTATGAGGATAGATTTAATTAACGATAAATCTATTTGGGAAAGTTTTGTTAAGTCGTGCGACGAATACACCCTTTTTCATTCCTGGTCTTGGGGTGAGTTTAATTTGTTGACGGGAAACAAGATTTGGCGGTTGGGGATTTATGAGGGGGATGAGTTGGTCGGCGCGGCTTTAGTCTTGGGAATTAAAGCGAAAAGAGGCAGTTTTTTGTTTGTGCCACATGGACCCATTAATAGGAGTTGGGAAACAGGAACTAGGAATAAGGAATACATTGAAAAACTTAAACAATTATTGGCTTTTTTAAAAAATTTAGCAGAAAAAGAAAAATATAATTTTATAAGAATTAGTCCGCTGGCAGCGAGAAACAAAGAAAAAGAAGAGATATTTAGAAATTTGGGACTCAGAAAAGCACCTATACATATGCACGCGGAGTCTACTTTGCTCTTGGATATTACTAAACCCGACGAAGAATTACTGGCCCAGATGAGGAAAACAACGCGGTATTTGATCAGGCAGGCGAAAAAAGAAGGGGTGCGAATTGAAACCGAAGATCCGTTAACGGGCAAGAATTTTTTGCGATTGCAGAGCGACGTGGCGAACCGTAAACATTTTGTCGCTTTTTCTAAGAAACAAATTGAGGGTGAGGTGGAGTCTCTTGGGAAAGGTGGCGAGCTCGTGATTTTTAACGCAAGCTATGATGGTGAGATTGTCGCTTCGGCCTTGATTATTTCCTACGGCTATCGCGCTTTTTATTATCAGGCGGCTTCGGCTAGCAAATTCAAAAATATTCCCTCGCCTTATCTTTTGGTTTGGCGGGCGATTCAGGAAGCGAAAAAGCGTGGCTGTACAACTTTTGATTTCTATGGCGCTTCACCGGATAACCAACCGAATCATCCGTGGGCCGGTCCGACATTATTCAAAAAAGGCTTTGGCGGCTACCGGGTTGATTATCTGCCGGCTCAGGATTTTATTGTCAGTTGGAAATATTGGTTTACTTGGGTTGTCGAAACGGCAAGGAGGATTAAAAGGGGATTTTGACGTTTTACAATCTTAATGATTCGTCATCCCGCTTGCTTGCACAGAATTTATTCTGCATTTATTTCGGGATCTCGTAGAAAAAATGACGAAAAGGAGATGCTGAAATAAATTTAGCATGACGACAATGGCAGATCAAATTTTTAAAAAAAGAAAATGCCCGATAGCGAGTGCCTCGGGCTGCGAGCATTTAGAGCGGATTACTTTCTAATTATTTGTAGCAAAAGAACATTGGTTAACATTGAGAGTAATCCTCCGGCGCCGAGTAAAATAGCGCCTAATGTGATTGTAAGTTCTTCGGTGCCACACGCTATCGCGCCCCCAAACATTAATACGAGTGCGAAAACCGACAGTCCTTCCGCCAATTTAACCATTTTGTTTTTCACCTCATTCTACCTCCTGCACGATTTTCGTATTATACAAGCTAAGCGATTTTTGTCACGTGTTACACCAAAATTATCACAGACGACAACCGAGAAAAATAAATTGGAGGGTGTGGCTGGCCGTCACGGCGGTTTTGGTTATTGTAGCCGCCGCGGTTTATGCTTTGCGTTTTTCGCCTTATTCGCGGATAAAAGAAATAAAAGTTGAGGGGGCGCAAAAAGTTTCCAGCGAAGAAATAATTAATTTGAGCAGACAGGCGTTGGATGGTAGAAAACATTGGATTATTCCTAAAGACAGCCTAGTTTTTTTTAACGAACAGGAATTTAAGGATATTTTACTAAAGCAAGTACCATTGATAAAATCCGTGGACGTCGCAAGAAATATTTCTGGCTTACTGTCGATAAAAGTGCAAGAAAGGCAGAAGGCGATTATCTATTGTGACCGTCGTCAATGTTACAACATTGACGACGACGGATTGGTTTTTGAGGGGGCGCCGGCGGTCTATGGCGGAATGGCGATCGCCCTTAAGGATAATTCCGGCCGAGAGGTAAAAATTGGCGACCAAGCCGTTGGCCCGGAGCTGATATCGTTTATTAAGGATGCTCAATACTCTTTAAATGAACGCGTTAATCTGAATCTGATTTATTTTGAGGCCAGTTCTTTTCCCGCTGCCGAGGTAGATGCCATGACTGTTGAGGATTGGAAAATCCTTTTTGACTCCAATCAGAGCGCGGAAGATCAGGTTGCCGCTCTGAAGTTAGTTTTGGATGAAAAAATCAAAGATCAACGAGATGAATTGGAATATGTTGATTTGAGGATAGAGAACAGAGTTTACTACAAGCTGAAGTAAAATATTTACTATTAAGCGTAGCTTGCCCTCTCACCTTTGCGTCCCCACGAGAAGTTGAACCTTGATCTCCTCGCAATATTGCGGGCGGTTTTTTTATTCTCCGAAAACGTTTTAATTCGTCAGGTCGTTTGTCGAGGGAATATAGTAGACAAAAATTGAGTTGCCGATAACGGTGACCGGTTCGAAGAAATCAAGCCAGTCGTAGTAGCCAGCTGGCGCGTTGTAGCTGGCTGCCGGCGCGCCGCAGCCGCCCTGAAGCAGGGTGGCGGAAACCGCGAGATAACTATTAGGCGGCAGTTCTTTCGGGTTGCGCGAGCCCCACCATGGCTTTAATTTGCCGCCCAGATAATATTCACCCGTTGTTCCTCCAAAATAATCGACATATATTTCTTTGATGTTATTTTCGTTAACCCAGTTGGTCAGGCGTTTAAAATCTTGGCCCCAATCAAGGTTGGAATCGGTCACGTAGCGGTAGCCATTGGTTGGGCCGTCGACTAACTCATTAAAGTAGGTAAGATAGTAGGGATAGATATTCGTTATTGAAGCTATTTGCCAGAATAAGAGAATCCCGACTGCCAGATATTTGATTGTGGTTCCGATAAGGGTGGAGGCTATAAAGCCCAGCGCTCCAAAAAATGAAAGTTTTTTAGCTGGCCGTTCGATGCTTAACCATTTGGTAATTTGATTGCTTACCAAAAGATAGATAAGAGGAAAAGTCGGCAAGATATGCCGGACTCCGATATTAAGATTTGAGGTGAGGCTACTTGCCCAATATAGGGCGATGAAGGAAAGCATAGAAAATTCGGCGATATGGTTTTTTACCCAAAACGATAATCGCTTGAAGGGTTCCTTCCAAAATGGTCGTTGCAATGAATAAGCGGCGAAAATCAAAGCAATGATAGTTAAAACATGAAGGGTCAAAGGTTCTTTTATCGCGTAGACAACGGGAAAATAGGTTTTCCAACCGACGGCGGAAACTTCACCGAGAAAATAAGTTGTGTTGCCGCCGCTTGCGCGTTGAAAAACCATCAGCAGGCCGAGGGTATATTGCGCTAATGGACGCAAGGCTGGTTTTGAAGCCATCCAGAGCGTAAGTTCAGCCGGACAGCGGCCGATGTGCGATGGGGTATAGCATGATTGTAGCGGGACTTGATCGGGGCCATTAGAATAAGAGTTAAGAATAGTTCTTATGTCGCTGATTTGGCGCTCCGCGGGGTAATTCCAGACGTGCGGAAGGTAAACGATATAAATCATAATTACGGCTAATAGAGCCATCAGGATAAAGCCGCCGATATATTTCAGCGATAGCCGGGTCGGCGATATAAATTCTTTTTCGATTGTTCCTTCCTCTGGCCGGCGCGATTCGTAGATTGAAACCACAAGCCAGACGATTAAAAGGAAACAAAATAAAGGCGCTAAGAGAAAAACGGAAAATTTGGCGCATAAAGCGATGCCAAAAACCAAACCGGCAATAACAAGATTTTTCGCGCTGGGGTCTTTGAGCCATCTAACAAAATAATAGAGGGAGATAAAGATTGCTGCGGTTGCCGCGACATCAGTGGTGACCAGCCGGCCGTGCGCGATGAAGGTTGGGGAGAAAGAGTAGAGGAAGAGAGCCAGAAGCGCCGCCTGATTACCAAAGATTTCCCGTGCCCATTTAAAGATGTAGAATCCCAGAAGCAGAAGAATAAGAAGCATAGGCAGCCGGCCGTAATAAATCATTGAGTCGGCATTATTGCCCGAATGGAACAGAAGTGTAGAGCCGAAATCCCATTGCCCGTTAACGTCATCTTTCCAGGCTTTGATCTGGTTGGGAAAGTTTATTGTAGTGCCGCTGATTTTTGACCAAAGCCAAACGCCTAATCCGGACATATCCTTCATTAATGGCGGGTGTTCTGGATTCAGGCGCATGTCGTGTTGGCTGACATACGAATAACCTGCCGGCAAATGAGCCAGTTCGTCCATGGTTAGAGAGTCTCCTAGCGAGGAGAAATAGGCGAGGCCGAGCATAATAATCATCATCAGCGCGGCGAATGTGTAGGTGAAACGATTGCTCATTAATTTCGAAATTAGAATTTCGAAACTCGAAACAAATTTTAAATTCTAAATCCAAATGACCAAAACAGACGTTTTTCACCCTTCGGGTGACCACCCGTCGGGTGGGAATTTTGGTCATTTGGTATTATTTCGGATTTCGAATTTCGTGTTTCGGATTTACCTCAAAACTCCAGATATCTTTTTGATCCAGAATTTTCCCGTCCGGAAACATTTCTTGCAGCTGGTTTAATATATTCTTATCGTATTTCATTAGCACGATGGTTGATTTGCCGGTTACACTCTGGAGTTGTTCTGGTTTGAGATAGGCAATGTTGGGCGTTCCGTGCGTGATAAACATAATTGTTTGGGCCGGCATGGGAATTCCATCGGGAAATGGGACTGGCACCCCACCTTCATTTACAATCACATATTTTTTCGCGTCGGCAGGCAGACCGTTCAAATAATTGCCGATATCAACGAAATGTTGGGTATAGGCGCCTTGCACCTCCGGATTTTTTCCCCAATCAATGAAGTAGTAATTATAAGTATGGGCAAGAACTACGAGTAGAAAGGTTGTTATGGCAATATTTTTTACGGTCCGAAACCTATGGCCTTGGGTTCGAAATTTTTCGATTAGCCACGCTCCTCCCATTCCGGAAAAAATAAAAACAGGCGGGATGGCGCCGATGGCGCGAAGCGAATGAGGCAAGCCCTCGCTGCTCAAAATTTCCGGCAGCAGCAAAGAAAA
>PFOG01000135.1 GCA_002792395.1 Candidatus Portnoybacteria bacterium CG_4_10_14_0_2_um_filter_44_20
GCTCGCAATGCCAGTAACCATCGGCATGCTGTTGGATTGGAACCTTATAACGAGTCCCATACCCACGTGGGTCGTAATCCGCGAAATAGCTTTTTACCTTTTCTTCCCCTATTGAACAAAAGGCGGATCGGCTTGCGCTTCCCCGCCTTATTTCTTATTGGGCTAATTTTTACTTCTTCGCGGACACGGGCCGCAGGTTTTTGACGAAGACCTTTCCTTCTTTTCCGGGCTCGGTCGTGAACTCAACCTTGGCGCCCTTCAGCTTGCGGACATCACCAGCGGTGACATCGTCCGCGAAAGCCTTAAAGGGAAAAAAGATATCGTCCTTCCCGTCGCTCTCAATAAATCCGTAACTTTTCGCAATGTTGTAAAATTTTACCGTCCCAAATTCTTTCTTCGGCAAGTGAACTTCCTCCTTAATGGCGTAATTTAATCATTTTTATCATATCAGAAAATTTTTGTCAAGTCCTTATAAGTTATTAGGAGCATTAGGAGAATTAAAAACGCGAAGCCGGCCGTATGAATAACATTTTCTATTTTTGGGCTGACCGGCGTTCCTTTTATTTTTTCGATTCCTAAAAACAGAAGGCGACCACCATCAAGAGCCGGAAAGGGCAATATATTGATAATGGCCAGATTGATAGAAAGTAACGCGGTTAGTTGCAGAAGATAGACAAAACCCATTTCGGCCGCCTGCGAGGTGACATTGTAAATTCCCACTGGACCAGTCAGCGCCTCGCCTACCGGCAAACCGATTACGGCCCGATGAATAATACTGCCCAAAGCAATTATAATTAAAATCGTTAGATTGATCGTATCGGTCACCCCCTTGCTCAATGATTCAAGCAGGGGGTAAGAAACGACAGCCGTATTAACCAAAGCTACGCCCAAAGGACCCTCGCCTGTCGGCGCAATTTCTCGCGGCACCAGAGAAATATCGAGAACGTCACTGCCCCGCTTAATAGTTAAAATATTAGTTTCACCTTTATGCCGGTCAATAAAAGACTGTACTTCCTCCAGCTTGAAAACCTCGACTTCCTCGCCAATTGCTAATTCTTCATTTTCAGCCCTTAATTTTTGGATTATATCACCAATCCTTATTCCCGCAATTTCGGCTGGCGAACCTGACGCAATTTCTGCGATCTGAACCCGAGCAGCCCGAACCACGCCGGACCCCGAATGCTCATCGACAACCGTTGGAAGACCAATTTTATTACCGATGCTTAAAAGAAAAACTGCCAAAAGAAAATTCATCAATACGCCAGCAGAAAGAATCAACGCGCGCCTACTGGCACTCTTAGAAATAAAACTATTTGGTTCGTTTTTTCCCTCACCTTGCTCGCCATAAATCTTAACAAAACCGCCAATTGGAATCAGATTCAACGAATAAAGAGTTTCTCCTTTTTTTATCCCAAATAGCCTCGGGGGAAAACCAAAACCAAACTCTTCAACCCTGACTCCGGATTTTTTTGCCACGATAAAATGACCAAACTCATGGGCAAAAATTAAAACACCGAGAATAACAATAAAGATAAGAATTGTGATAAGAGTAGAAATCATATCCAGTAGTGAAACTTCGATTTTAGCAGTTTAAGCTCTGCTCAAATATCAAAGCTTGCTGAAATTTACTCGTTCTGGTCTTCGTGTTCATATTATATGCCCAATAGATTTTGCGATAATTTTCGTAGAAAATTATCGTTATTGAAGTTCTACTACTGGGCATATGTGTTAAGTATATATCAAAATATTTTTAAAAACAAATATGCGATATGAGATGACTTCAGATGAGGCAAATCCCAGTCGGGTAGAAATAAAAGGCCGCCCCGCAATTCTGCGGGGCGGGCAAAGATTAGCGGGCTTTCTTTCCCGCCGAATTTCTAGCCGCGGCTTCTCGCCGGGCCTTATCGCGCGCAGCCTGCGCGCGGGCCCTTTCGGTCGCCCCGGCGTTTTTACGAGCCTCTTCTCTCGCCTGTTTGGCGGCCAGCCTGGCCGCCGCTAGGCGCGCCGACTTAGAAGGCTTGTTGGCCTTCGTGGCGTTCTTGGCGCCCACGGACACGTTATTTTCCGCCAACCACTCCTCACGCAACAAGGCGTGGTCAGGACAGAAACCGTTGTGCCAGCGCGCGGACGGAACAACGTATTTGCGGCAGTAGCCGCTTTCAATCTTGTCACAGCCGTCGCACTGTGGCAAGATAGGCTGGCAACGGAACCGGCAAACGCCGTTCCGCATGTTGCCGCAATCACTAACCGCCTTGCCCAAGGGGCAAGGATACACTTTCCGGCTCATCCTTCCCATTTTATTTTACCTCTTCTTCTAAAGTCATTACACCCCTACCAAAGGCGGTGGC
>PFOG01000053.1 GCA_002792395.1 Candidatus Portnoybacteria bacterium CG_4_10_14_0_2_um_filter_44_20
CTGATTCTTAACACCATCAATCCGAAGCTAACCAGCTTGAGCGAACCGGGATTGGAAACAATTGATATGCCGGAGTTCGCCGACAGCCCCCTAACAAACGCCCCTTCCGCATACGGACAATTAGGAGGATCCGTTCCGCCGGCGGGAAGCATTTCAACGCCCACCCGTCCGCAGGGATCGCCAAACCCCACAACAGAAGAAGCATTAGCCAAATCTAACGAGCTAGGTAGCAAGCTAACATACGCCTACTCCGGAGATCCAGCTAGCGGCGCCACCGACTGTTCTGGAGGAGCACAGCGCTGGCGGGTAGAAATGGGCGGTACCAATCCCGGCCGCGGTTCGATGGCCCAATTAGACGAAGCAAAATCAAGCGGCTACTTCAGTAATGATTTAAATGGCCTGCAGCCCGGCGACGAAATTATCAGAACCGCCTACAGCGGCAGCCGAAGCGGCTATCACATTGGGGTTTATGCGGGTAACAATCAGGTCTGGGATTCAAAAAGCGGCGGTTTTAAAACAGAATCCCTTAACAGCTTTATGCAAAGAGGGCAATTGCTCGGAATTAATAAATGGCACTGATTTAAATGTTCAAGAAAATTTTACAAAAAGTCTCTTGTTTCTTCTGTGTTACAGTTTTCTGTTTTTTTTCCCAGATTGCCCAAGCCGCAAATTATGATCTTCAGGTCCCCCTCCCCGGCGTTTCAGGCACTGTCTCCAGTCCCAGCCAATACATCCGAGCGATTTTCACGTTCGGCCTAAGCATTGTCGGCATTGCTGCCCTTTTGGCCATCGTCATCGGCGGTTTTAAGTATTTACGCTCGGGGGGAAGCGAAACGAGAAAAACATCCGGCAAAGAATGGATCTGGGGCGCGGTTATCGGATTGGTCCTGATGCTTTGCTCATGGCTGATTCTTAACACCATCAATCCGAAGCTAACCAGCTTGAGCGAACCGGGGCTGATGGCAATTACTCTTGAGCCGCATCGCGGCTTAAGTTATAATGAGGGGACTAAAACTTATGATGTTAAAACATGGAATGATGTCAAGTCGCTCGCTTCTTATTCTAACAACGATATCACGGCGGCGGTAAAGGCCGCGGCCGCGGCCTACCCAAATGTGCCAGAAGATATGATTTGGGCAGTCATGGGCCAGGAGTCGGGAAAAGTGGGCGTCAGCGCGGTAAGCCCCAAGGGAGCTCAAGGATTAATGCAACTGATGCCGGGTACGGCCAGATCCCTGGGAGTAACCGACCCTTTTGACCCTGGACAGAATGTTATGGCTGGCACTAAATATCTAAGTATGAACTATCAACAGTTCGGCAACTGGACCGATACTCTCGGCGCATATAATGCTGGCCCGGACAGGATAAGACAATATGGCAGCGGAGCCAATATACCGTTTAAAAAAACCCAAGATTATATAGCTAACATTAAAGGTATAGTCCCTCAATATTTCTAAATCAAATATATGGCCACACAAATAAACAAAAAAGTAATCATCATCGCCGTTGCCTTGCTCATTTTGCTCCTAATAGGGGCCTACGTCTTTTATATTCTTTTCTACCGCCAAACAACATCTTCAGAAACAGGAAACGACCAGAACAACGGCTCGACAATAGTTATTAAACCAGGGCTAACGAATGGGCCAATCCCTCTTTCTCGGGAAAAGGTTTTAGCCCCAACCATAGACTCTTCCGGCAAAAAAATCGGCTATTATTCGAAAAACCAAGGCAATATGTACGAAGTTAATTTTGACGGAAGCAATCTTTCCCGCATCTCAGGCGCTAACCTAGCCGGACTTCTCCAAATTCTATGGTCCCCCAACAAAGAGAAAATCGTGGGGGTATTTCAAGAGAACAACGCCACAACAAAATATCTCCATGATTATCAAAATGGGACGTCTATCCGTCTTAACGAGAAGATAGAACAAGTAACTTGGTCGCCTATTGACGACCGGATAGCCATCCAATCTTTTAATCCTGACGCCAACAATAATGTTATTAGCATTGCTAATGCTGATGGCACTAATTTAAAAAATGTCTTCCAAACAAGAATAAAAGATTTAGTTCTGGACTGGCCGATGGCCGACAAAATATCCGCTCGCACCAAAACCAGCGGCCTATCAGAAGGCCTGCTCATAACCATAAATCCGGATAGTGGAGTTTTCAACGATGTTCTGCAAGACATTTACGGGCTTAACGCCCGCTGGTTCCCGTTTGGGGATAAAATACTTTACTCGGCCACCAATAGCGAAGGAAAGAATATCAAGCTTTTCACCGCTGACCAAAACGGGCAGGATGTAAAAAACACCGAACTATCGACATTGGTCGAAAAATGCGCTTTTTCCCAAGACAACAGGGTATTGTTTTGCGCAATACCACAACACTTGTCAGAAAATGCGGTTTGGCCGGATGACTATTACAAAGGGTTAGTCACCACCAAAGACTCTTTCTGGAAAATTAATCTGGACACTGGACAAAAGACTCAGATTTTTAACTCAGGGACATCCGCACAATCCTACGACGCTATCGACCCATTCCTTTCGCCCCAAGAAAATTACCTATTTTTCGTTAACAAAAAAGATGGGTTATTATACGGTCTGAAGATAGAATAATCTTTCCATGAATATCCTAAACTAAAAACACTCATCTCGTGATGGGCGTTTTTAGTTACAGACCTATTCAAATCAAATATCTAATTCACCTAATTACCTAATTTCTAATTAAGCGAAGCTTGCGTGAGCGTTCCGCTCACAATTAAGCGAAGCTTGCGTGAGCGTTCCGCTCACAATTAA
>PFOG01000188.1 GCA_002792395.1 Candidatus Portnoybacteria bacterium CG_4_10_14_0_2_um_filter_44_20
GTAAAATTCTTCTACAAACAATTAAGACTTGATAAGTTCGAAAAAATCAAAGGTCGAAAATTAGCCATCTCAATAATTGAAAACATTTCTCTGGCAATATTCAAACAGCGAAATAATATTGCCACCAAGAAATCAATCTTTGAAATCTTTAAGCCAAAATGTTCTTACAAAACTCTTGTGGTAAATATGAATAGATTTGCCCATCTGGCTCTACTGGTTCTGATAACAATTCTTAAAGTCAACAGAAGAAATCAACATTTTATCAAACATACTGATTCTACTGAAATACCGGTCTGCTCTAATCGTAAAGCGAAATATCACAAGACAATGAAATACTTGGCTAATTGGGGATATACGGGAAAAGGCTCATTTTTTGGCTTAAAAATGCACATTACCACTGATTTGAACAGGAAATTATTGGCTGTTAAATTCACTTCTGGCAATGTTGACGACAGAAAAATCTTTCTCAAATTAAACAAGGACTTGTTGGGGTTATTCATTGCTGACGCTGGTTATGTCTCTAAAAAACTTCAGCAAGATTTCTGCCAAAAGGGCAAAAGAATACTCCTTGTTAAACCAAGAAAGAATATGAAAAACCCAATGACTAAATTCCAGGAATTTCTTTACGGCACCAGAATGTTAATAGAACTCAACTTTAGAAGTTTGAAAATGTTTTACGGCTTGGTGACTAGTTTACCAAGATCAGTGGCTGGATATTTGGCTAACTATATCTACAGCCTGCTGGCTTATCAAATCGCTTAATAATAATTTGTCTTAAATGTTTGTAAATTTTACAACTTGCTCGTCTCATAATCAAATTTGGAAAATCCAAAGAAGTTTTTGTATTGTCTAAATTTGGTTGTTGGATTTGTATTTTGTAATTCAAGGTAACCGAGTAAAAAGGCAGTAAGAACAAAAGCTATAGAGGAGAAAAGCCTATGTTAGCGATCCTGATGGTTGTGCTCTTTTTTGCCGGTATCATTTGTCTGCTCTGCAGGTTTCCGCGGGCGTAAACGGCTGGCGGTGGGGTAATGGCTTTTGCGGCGACAATGTTTCTGTTTGCCTGTATGACCATAGCGCCCGCCGGCCATGTTGGCGTATTGAGTCTTTTCGGCAAAGTCTATGGCCAGGTGCCCGAAGGTTTGCATCTCGTTAATCCATTGGCGAGTGTGACCAAGATGAGCGTGCGGACGCAAGAAGTATTGGAGCATGCCGCCGTGCCTTCAAAAGAGGGGTTGAATGTTGAATTGGAGGTATCATTGCTTGGTCATTTAGACGGCGAAAAAGCGAGTTTTGTCTATCAAAAAATAGGCCCTGATTATTCGACAGTCGTTGTGAAACCGCAGTTCCGGTCGGCTATTCGTGATGTTACCGCTAATTACGAGGCCAAAGATCTTTATACGTCGACCCGCGATAAGGTTCAGCTCGAGATCCAGGAAGGGTTGGCAAAAAGTTTGGGCACCCGCGGCTGGGTAGTGGAGCAGGTTTTATTGCGGAGAATTACTCTCCCCAAAATGGTGTCTGACGCGATTGACGCCAAACTGGCTGCCGATCAACAAGCCCAGCAGATGAAGTTTGTTTTGGATAAGGAGCGTCAGGAAGCCGAGCGTAAGCGTATCGAGGCCCAAGGTATTCAGGACTTCCAGAAAATCGTGTCTCAGGGCATTAATGAGCAATTGCTCCGCTGGAAGGGCATTGAGGCTACCAAGGGTTTGGCCGAATCGCATAACACAAAAATTATAATCATCGGCGGCAAAGACGGCCTGCCGCTCATTCTTAACTCCGGCCAGTAAAAATCTGGCAAAAAACTAAAAAATATTTAGCCTCGCTTTGACGAGGCTTTTTTATTGGAAATAGATCCTTCACTTCGTTCAGGATGACTATTTTTTTAGCCAAACTAAACTTTGGACAAAATGGTCAGTTATCCACAGCCCAAATAGTTGACAAAATTTTATGGGTATGATAAACTACCGGCAGAGTGGGAAACTCAATTCTCATATGTCGGCGAAAAACCCTGTGGCTTAGTTACGGGGTTTTTTGCTTTTTAGTGCTATCTTCCACCATCTTCCACTATATTCATTTGCTCTATTCTATTTTGTGTTATACAATATAAATTGGCCGACGGACAGCACCCACTTAAGACATGAGAATTGGGGTTTACTTCCGTCGGTCTTTTAGAATCAAGATTTTAGAATTATCCATAAATCGTAAATCATTATTCGTAAATCTTTTTGTTGAATGAATATTTTAGAGAGATTGCCCGGTATTGAAAAAGATGTTTTATTATCCGGACATACCACTTTCAAAATCGGCGGACCGGCCAAGTATTTTTTTGTTGCTGAAAATCGGGAAGATGTTGTCAATGCCGTTACGGCGGCCCGCGAATCGGGCTTGTCTCTTTTTATCTTGGGTGGCGGAAGCAATCTTTTGGTTAGCGATAGGGGATTTGGCGGATTAGTCATCAGGCCTCAGATATCCAGTTTAAAATTCCAAGACAATACGATTATCGCTGGCGCCGGAGTTTCTCTGTCGAAATTAGTCACCGAGTCTGTGAACAATAATTTGACCGGTTTTGAGTGGGCGGCCGGAATACCGGGAACTGTCGGCGGGGCGGTTGTTGTTAATGCCGGCGCTTACGGGCGTAGCATGTCTGATTCGGTTAAAACC
>PFOG01000104.1 GCA_002792395.1 Candidatus Portnoybacteria bacterium CG_4_10_14_0_2_um_filter_44_20
TCAAATTTACTTCAGCCAGTACCACAGATGAGCTTTTGGCCGCAAGGGGCGGAACGTTAAAACTTTATGACTCGTACATAACTGACGTGGGCAATTCCTGGGGGTACTTTACTTATTACGGCGCCAGTCAATATGGAATTGATTCAACTGTTATTATAAATAAAACCACTTTTGACCGGGCGGCCCGGGATCAGATGATTCTCACGCCTAATATGGATTTGGAAGACGTTAAGATAAACCGTATTAATTCGCAAACAACAGATAATTATGGAGTTCAGTTTGAAAGTACTGTTTCTTTGTCACTAAACAACGTTCAAATTTATCACCAAACTGGCTCTGGAGCTGGTATAGTTGCTTCATTGGGTATGTCAACGAGCACTTCTATAACGATTGAAGACTCGATACTTTCTAATAATGTAACGGATGTGATTGTAAGCGAGAATGGAAAGGGAGTAAATCTTATTAATACAACCTGGAATCGTACCTATGACTGGAATTATGAAGGGAGTTGGGATGGCACCACTCAAATAAATGAAAGTTATGGTTATTTGCCGAAGTTCGTGGACACTGCCGGTTCGCCGGTTGACGGAGTTGAAATTAAGGCCTTTGATATTTTCGGTAACGCCCAATTCACCCAAACCTCAAACGCCCAGGGAGAGATTCCTGAACAATTTGTCCCGACCTGGCAAGTAGAAAGAACAACCAGCGGAACAAGTACTACGGACTTCAATCCTTATACCGCTACTATTAAAAAATACGGCAAAAAATTTATAAAAGAAGCAAAAACCTTTGCCGCAAAGACCATTGAGACAAAGCAGTTAGAGAATGACCTCTTTACCAAATTGACCGAAGGAGAAGCTCAGGCCTTGACCGGTATTACTTATACAGCACCAACTAAAGTCACTTGGGCAGACGCTGCAACAACAACAGTAAGCGGCGGCAGTATTACTCTAGAGAATACGCCAATAACCCAGTCGGAATTTTTCGGATTGTTTAATGACGCAACCAAGGCCTTGATTCCATCAAGCGATTATAGCGTGAATTATTCAACTGGCGTGATAACTTTTGTTTCTGGTTACGATGGTGTAACAGTCAGGGCGGTTTACTCGTATGGCGGCAGTATTCGGTTGACCAACGGTACGGCCGAGTTGTCGGTGGACCAACTTTATGCCTATATGCGACTGCAAAAAGCTGATGTATTTACCACAGTGAATGGCATTGATTACATGCTTTACGTCGACTTAATAATTGGCGATGCTGATAATTATGGATCTCTGGTCTCACCGGATAAAAACATTAGCTTTGCCAGTGGTTACACCTACTCTTTTGAAAGTTTAGGCGGTTATGTTGACCTCGGAGGCCTGGTAGTGGGCGGCGGAACCGGGGGCGGGGGATTGCCGTTGAATATCTTTGCCAGCACTGGCAGTTTCTATTATCCTGGCGAAGAAGTGGCGGTATTTGCAAGCGTACTTGATTCAAATGGCGAAGCGGTCAGCGCCACGGTGAATGTTTATTTCTATAAGCCGGATGGGAGCTCATTAACTAGCATGCTGGCTACCGAACAGCTTACCGGCTTTTTCAAAGCAACCACAACTTTAGCAACAAGTACTCCTTTGGGAATCTATGCGGTAAGAATATTAGCCACTTATCAGGGAAATGAAGTTCAAACTAACCTGGCGTTTAAGGTTTTGCAGGCGCCGACCGAATATCCGCCAATAGTTGAGGTTGGCGCGCCGGCATTGGTGAAAACGGATACGAATTTCGTGATTCCCGCTTTTGTAAAATCGCAAAGCGGAGTACCGATTGACTGCGATTCCAACGCCCTGCTTACCGTCAGGAATCTTATCAGCCAATCTTACGAGCTTGAAAATGTCCAGATGAGCAATTT
>PFOG01000138.1 GCA_002792395.1 Candidatus Portnoybacteria bacterium CG_4_10_14_0_2_um_filter_44_20
AGAGTGCCCCGCAATATTGCAGAGAGATTGAGGTTCAGCTTCTCGTGGGAGGGCAAAGGTGGGAGGGCAAGCTTCGCTTAATAATCTTATTATATCGGCTACAAATCGTTTGTCAACCCCGTAGAATCACCGAGTAGCTCTACAGGGTCAACACGCCGTTGTTACAATATTTTTGCAGCTTAAAACTTTTTTAACCCCAATTCTTTTATGATTCCATCGTCCAACTTGATCGATTCGCCCAAGGTCGAGATATCGCGCGCAACGCCAACCCAAAATCCCCCGCCGTGTAAATTTCCAAGCTCCTCTTTCTGCTTCTTCGCTTCATAATCGTCGCCCTCAACAAAAGTCAAATAGCCGCTTAAACTTTGATATAAAGATTGCGGACTGACCGAATAGTAAGAATGGCTGGAGTTAAAATCGGCCCTCTGCCCCCCCGCCAAGCAAACTTGTCGGAATCTTGCTTTGTTCTATAGCGCCGCCGTGTATTTTATCAGAAGAGGTATAAAAACCTAAAACTAATTTATGCCCCGTCTTTTTTCGCGCCTCATGTAAGCTCTCGATCTTGGCAACGTCTAAATCGTACTCACTGCTTACACCCTGCATATCTTTCTGCCTCTCGACCAAATTTATCGGGAGCTTTTTTAGCAGATATTCAAGCCATAATTCACGATTCAATTCGTCTTTCAAATAATCTTCTTTATTGAACGCGCTCTTTGATTCCTCGCCGACCACTTTCAAAAAATGCTCAAAAGAAACATCGCCATTAATAAAATCGCAATACCTATCAAACAACTCCTTGAGGCTCATATTTTCAAATCTCTGTTCGGCTTCCGGAGAATACGGCAATGCCTCCAAGAAAAAATCTTTCATTTTCGGAGCCTCTCCGCCAAAATCCTTGCTCTCTTTAATGTTGGGTTGAAATTCAGTCATAATGCAAACTTCTTAATTCGGCTCGAAGCATAACTATATTATTGTTCGAGCGAGTTTATCCTGAGCTTGTCGAAGGAAGAACTATTACAGTATCAATTTTTCAATAATCTTTCTTCCAAACTCCTCCGCCGCCCACGGGCCGTTGGCGGTAATAATTTTTCCATCCACCACGACATCTTGATTTTGATATCGCGCGCCATTTTCCTCTAACATTTTTATCGCGGTTTTCTCCATCGGACTCGACCAGACAGTCGCCCTTTTTCCCCTTAGCACTCCCGCCCTTGCCAAAATCGCCGGGGCGATACAAATCGCCGCCAGAACCCTCTCGCCCGCCACCGCCTCCCAGGCAACGCGATGGCAATCCACATTTTCAATATATTTCTGCGCTCCGCCTCCACCGATAAAAATAATGGCATCAAAATCATCTCCCTCGACCTCGTTAATCGTCAAGCCGACATTCGCCTCTCCCCCAGCCACTCCGTATGCCACACCCCTTTTATCGCTAGCCACAGTTATCTCCGCCCCCGCCTTTTCTAAAATTTCCCGCGGGATAAAATACTCCTCGTCTTTAAAGTCGCGAAAAGCGACGATCATCAATATTTTTTTGTCGATAATCTTTTGTTCCATGTTCTCCTGTATTATATTTATGCCGCCAACTTTTTTGGTCGATCTCTGATTCCACTTCTTCGCCGCTTTCAACCATCAATTTCTTATACCGCTCAAATTCCTCCGGCGGCAAGATCTTCTCGGCATAACGTCGTTGAGTTGCCAAGCCTTTTGCGCGCAGAAACCCCTGCACTAAACCGCTATTTTTCTCGTTTAAATGCGCCAAAACTCTCAGCCCGCCCTTGCCATACAGCTTGGCAACCTCTTTCCCCAAATCTAAAAGATTTCCTTTGAATTCCGCGTTGATGAAAATTTTTTCGATCTCTTCGACGTCCTGCGGACGCCCTCCCCTTAAATAAGATAGGCTCTTTATCAACTTTCTTATCACGTCCACGGAAAAACGGTAGGCAAAATCATTTTTCTTCATTCTGAAAATGGCTTCTTCCAAATCCCCCGAGAACGAACCTCTGCGCAACTGGTCTCTTTCTAATTCCTTCTTAAACAAAAATTTGTTAGTATCCACGACATTCTCGGTCATCCGACCGGAAAAATATGAAATAATTCCTTCGTCAAAATCAGAAAAATATCTTTTTCCCTTTCTTACGTTGACCGTATCTAAACCCTCGCGAACAAGATCCAGCCCCTCGCCCCACGCTTGCACCGCCCTAAAGGCCTGTTGGTGTAATCTCTCGTGAAGATTCGTGTCAAGAAAATCAATCAAATCCAGATTATTTTGGTGTTTTTTTGTTAACCTTATGAAAATGCAATTGTTGTCTACGTCAAAAAAACCGCTATTTTCTTCATTTCCCGGACAATACTTCATTAACCCCTTCCACCTTTCTTCTGTTAGATAATAAACACTTGGCGCAGGAGCCCGGACGCCATATTTCCACTCGAAATCGCCCAATGCGTTTTCCGCCAGAGAGATAATCTGTTTTTGTCTTTCGCCCAAAACTGGTTTCTTGTCGACTTCTTGCAGCCAGTGCTCCAAAGCTTGATTCCGGCCCACCAGAGCACTCTCCGGCACTCTTCCCCCCTCAATCTCCTGCCGCTCCTGCGGTGGCAAACCCGATATGCTTCCTCTTATTTTTTTGATATAGCCCTCCGGGCCGATCGAAAATTCAGGCATTATTTTATTATCGCTAATTCTTTATGATAAATATCTATATCGATAAATTATAATTTGCTATTAATATCTCGCGGCCTGTCCGCCTTCTTTATTGTTTTTCCATCCTCAAATATCGTTCAAATTCCTCCGGCGGCAAGATTTTTTCGGCATAATGGTTTTGGGTTATTTTTTTACCGCCCACGTCAACAAAATTTAATATATCTTTTATGTTTTTCTCGTTTAAATGCGCCAAAACTCTCAGCCCGCCCTTGCCATACAGCTTGGCAACCTCTTTCCCCAAATCTAAAAGATTTCCTTTGAATTCC
>PFOG01000185.1 GCA_002792395.1 Candidatus Portnoybacteria bacterium CG_4_10_14_0_2_um_filter_44_20
CGGCGTTAGGGAAGTAAGGTCTTTGTTTTTCAATTACGACAAATTAGATTTTCAAACTCTCCTGGTTATGGCTGTTTCAGATCATATTGGCAGGGTGGTGGTTAAAAATGCCCCTTGGAGAAGCTTGGGAGAAATTATTCAAGAGGGAAAAGGGGGATTTGGTTTGGATAAGAACATTGGCCGTATTGAAGTTTGCGGCCTGAAAATTCCTCTTTACTGGTCGGGCAAGGCAATCTATTCTGAGATCGAAGTTGCGTGAGTTTTCTGAAATCAAATATCGTTCCCGGACTTGATCTATGTCCGGGTTTTTTTATTATTTCCCAACTTCATCCCCGCGCGTAAGCGCGAGGAGGTTCATTTGGTGATTTTTTGTGGTAAAATAAATTAAATAAGAATCGCGATTCAAGATTTACGATTTACGATTTAAGAATAAAAAATGTGGCATAGTTTAGAAATCGATGAGATATATAAAAAATTAGAAACTGAACCGGGCGGTTTGGGAGAAAAAGAGGCCCAAAAACGATTGGCGGCTTTCGGTCCCAATAAACTGCCCGAAGAAAAAAAAGTTTCCCGGCTTAAGATATTCTTTGGGCAGCTGAAGAGCCCCTTGGTTTACATTCTTCTTTTGGCTGGATTGGTTGCCGCTTTATTGAACGATTACGTGGACGCGGGCATTATCCTGGCCGCGGTTTTTTTGAACGTGCTCATCGGATTCTTCCAAGAGAATAAAACCAATAATATTTTAACCGAACTAAAGAAAGTCGTAAAAGACCGAGCTGTCGTTATCAGGGACGGCAACCAAAAAGAGATAAGCGGAGCCGATGTTGTTCCGGGCGACGTAATTATTTTGAACCCGGGTGAAAAGATTCCGGCTGACGGAAGGTTGATTGAAGCGCATAATTTAAAAATTAATGAGGCGTCTTTGACTGGCGAGTGGATTCCGGCCTTGAAAAAGACAGAAATTATGCCGGCCGACGCGCCGCTGGCCGACCGGGATAATATGGTTTATATGGGATGCACCATTGAATCCGGCTGGGGTAAAGCATTAGTGACTGAAACCGGAGTTCGATCAGAACTTGGGAAGATTGCTAAATTAGTCGGCGAGGCCAAAGAAGAAAAAACGCCTTATCAAAAAAAAGTCATTCATTTCAGCAAAGTTTGGGGCGGAGTAATTTTGCTGCTTTGCGTCGGGCTTTTTGTTCTGGGTGTGGCGACGGGCAGGGATATGTTTGAGATGTTGATTACCAGCGTGGCGGTGGCGGTGGCGGCAACCCCGGAGGGCCTACCGGCCGCGGTAACGGTAACTTTCGCTTTCGGGATGAGGGAAATTTTGAAAAAGAGAGGATTGGTTAAAGAATTGGTGGCCGCGGAAATTTTGGGCAGTACTTCGGTTATCTGCACTGACAAAACCGGAACTTTGACCGAAGCTAAAATGCAGGTTGATGGCATTTTTCCTCATTTTCATGGTGAATATACAAATAAAAGTCCTGGCGAGGAATTGGATGGCGCGAGCTTTCAGGTTCTGAAGGTTGCCGTATTGGCGAGCAACGCGTTCATTGAAAACCCCGATGACGAATTGCATCAGTGGGTAGTTCGTGGCGCGTCAACCGAAAAAGCGGTTTTGCTGGCCGGCATTCAGATCGGGCTTGATAAAAAAGAATTGCTTCGACAATATGTTGAAATTGATCGAATGGTTTTTGATTCAGCATATAAATATTCAGCCAGCTTATTTCGCGTTTCCGAAGACGAAACCGTTTTATATGTTTTAGGTTCGCCGGAATTGGTTCTTAAAAAATCTAATTTTTTAGAAATTGACGGACAGCAAGTCGCTTTGGATGAATCTAAGCGCAAAGAATTTGCGGATAAAATCGAAGAATTGACTTCCAGAGGAGCAAGGGTTGTGGCCGCGGCTTACCAAAAAATGTCTGATCATCAGAAAACCGGATTAAAGCCGGAGATGATAAGCGGTTTGGTTTTTACTGGCCTCATTTCTTTAAGAGATCCTCTTAGGAAGGAGGCGAAAAGAGCGATTGAGCTTTGCCGTCGTGCCGGGATGAACATGATTATCGTTACCGGTGACCATAAGCTTACTGCCAAGGCAATCGCCGACGAACTTGGTTTAGGGGTTGAGCATAAAAATATTATAGAAGGAAGCGAGTTAGATAAAATGAGTGACGACGAATTTGAAAAGCGCGCGAAGGGGATTAAGGTTTATGCCCGCGTTGAGCCGCGCCATAAATTGAGGATTATTGATGCCTGGCAGAAAATGGGTCGGGTGGTAGCGATGACCGGCGACGGGATTAATGACGCGCCCGCTCTGAGAAGCGCCGATATCGGTGTTGCCTTGGGCTCGGGTACTGAAGTGGCCAAGGAGGCGTCAGACATTATTCTTTTAAGCGATAATTTTGATATTTTGGTTACCGCGGTGGGGGAAGGACGCCGGATTATGGATAATGTCAGAAAAATTGTTGTTTATCTTTTGGAGGGCAGTTTTACCGAAATACTGCTAATAAGCCTGAGCGTTATTTTTCGTTTTCCGCTTCCCCTATTACCCGGTCAGATTTTATGGAATAATTTAATTCTCGACACCCCGCTGGCAATGGCTTTGACTACCGAAAGAAAGGAAAAAGATGTTATGGAGCGTAAGCCGGAAGCAATTGATCATCCTTTGTTGACCAGAGAGATGAAAATTTTTATATTCGCGGTTGGTATTTTAACTGACCTGGTTCTTTTTAGTCTTTTTGCCTGGTTATGGATTTCCGGTGTTGAATTACCGCGCGTCCGTACTATTATTTTTGCTGGCTTGGCTATCGATTCTTTATTTTTGATTTTCGCCTGTCGCAATTTAAAAAAGAATATCTGGCAGTTCAATCCTTTTTCCAATATGTATGTGAATTTTTCTGTGCTCTTGGGATTTTTGATGCTGGCGGCGGCCATCTATTTTCCTTTTTTGCGGGAGCTTTTAAAGACAGTTGCCTTGGGTTGGCGCGAATGGACTTTAGTCTTTGGCATCGGCGCGGTTAATTTATTGTTGGTTGAATTTGCGAAAATGGCGCTAAACAGAAGCAGGGCGTCGTAAGTCATCATGCTTTTTCTTTTTGGTTCATGCCTAAGATAAAAAAAACAATTTACGCTTTAGTCACTTTAGTCGGGACCATTGTCGGCGTTGGTTTTTTTGCGTTGCCGTACATCGCTTCAAAAGTCGGAATTTGGACGATGCTTGGTTATTTTCTGGTTTTGACGCCGTTGGTAATAATAATCCATCATTTTTTTGGCGAAGTGGCGCTTCGCACGAAAGATTTTTTGCGGTTGCCTAGTTTTGCCGAGATTTATCTAGGAAGATGGGGGAGGCGCGTGGCCCTGGCGTCCTCTGTTTTTGGGCTGATCGGCGTGAGCTTGGCTTATATCATTATCGGCGGCCAGTTTTTGAGCAATCTGTTGATTCCAGTCTTCGGCGGTTCCCCCCTACTTTATGCCTTAGTTTATTTCGTCTTTGGCGCGATAATGATTTTCGGAGGCATTGGGGCGATTTCTAAAATAGAATTTTTAGACATGGTTTTATTTACCATAATTTTGATCGTTCTTTATTTTGGGGCTTTTCATCTTATGAAAAATACAAACATGTTGTTGGGGAGCGGCGGGGCGCGTGATTTATTTTTGCCTTATGGTGCGATTCTTTTTTCTCTATGGGGCGCGACTTTAATTCCCGAAACCGAGGAGATGTTGCGCGAAGAGAAAGGGTCGCTAAAAAAAATAGTGTCTTCTTCTATTATTATTTCAGCAGTGTTCTATCTGTTGTTTATCGTGGCGGTCGTCTTTATCTCCGGAGCCCATACTTCCAGGGAGGCCATTGTCGGCCTTAAGGAATTTTTGGGAAATGGCGTGATAACGCTCCTGCTTATTTTTGGGCTGGTAGTGACTTTTACTTCGTTTGTTGCCATGGGTCTTACTTTGAAAAAGGTTTTTTGGTATGATTTAAAAATAGGCGAGAATCTTTCGTGGGCGATCGCCTGTTTTGTGCCTTTTTTTCTTTTTCTTCTCGGTCTGCAGGATTTTATAAAAGTAATCGGATTAGTTGGCAGTGTGGGGTTGGGAATCGAGGGTATTCTTATAATATTGATGTATCGAAAGCTTGTTGAGACGAAAAATAAGAACAGGGAAGAATCTGGCCGGTTGGTTTTTTTGATTTATCCCCTGATCGCAGTGTTGTTATTGGGGGTTGTGTATGAAATAATATATTTTATTCGGTAATTTTTAATATTATTATTATAATGCTTTGGCTTGATATCTTAATTTTGCCCATTTCTGCTGTCGCGATGGCTTTTGCCAGCCGCTGGTTGGTTAGGGCGCTGATGAGTATCTCCAGATATTTATGTTGGCGCGAATTTGTGGTCGCATTTTTTACCATCGCGCTTGCCGCTTCCTTGCCCAACCTTTTCATCGGTATTATCTCGGCCTTGCGCGGCGTACCGGAAATTTCTTTCGGTGATGTTATCGGCGGCAATGTGCTTGATCTGACCCTGGTTGTTTTTTTGGCAGTTTTCTGGGGCCGGTCTTCTATTCGCACGGACAGCGCGTTGGTTCAGAATAGCGCTTTGTTTACCGCCGCCATAGCAATTCTTCCGCTTCTTTTGGTCGCCGACGGGACTTTGTCGCGAGTAGATGGATTAATTTTAATCCTCGTCTTTTTTCTTTACGCTTATTGGGTTTTCGGCCTGGGTGATAGATTCACCAAGATTTATAACGAGGGAAGGGTTGATAAGCACGAATTTATCCGCGCGACCGGCATAATGCTGGTTTCGTCCGCTTTGATGCTTGTGGCTGCGGCTGGAATCGTCCGGTCGACCATCTCTCTTGCTAATTATTTTGACCTGCCGATGATTTTTGTCGGGCTTATGATTGTTGGTTTGGGGAATGTTTTGCCGGAAGCGTATTTCGCGATTGTTTCGGCTGGCGAGGAACAAAACTGGATGGTTTTGGGCGATTTAATGGGGTCGGTTATTAATTGCGCTACTCTCGTTTTGGGCGTCGTTATCTTGATTCATCCGATTCATATTGCTAACATCCCTGCCGTCGCGGTGGCAAGAATCTTTTTAATTGTTGCCGCGTTGTTTTTCTGGATTTTTGTGAAAACCGGCAGAAAAATAACTAAGATCGAGGCAACATTATTATTCGCCGTCTATATTGTTTTTATAATCATCGAGGCAGTGATTGCGAGATAATCTAGATAATTTAAAACTTATGAGTGAAATATTAATTGCGATTATCATAATTTTCGTAGCCGCGATTGCGGGTTTATTTTATTTTCTGTCCCGCTGGCAAACGGGCAAGGGGAGTGATTCGAGCTTTCTGATGCTGCAGAACCAGCTCAATGAGATTCGGCAGGCACTTGATCTTGGGCTGGGCGATTCGAACAAAATGGTTCATCAACAGTCTATTGAAAGCGGCCGGGTGTTAAGAGATTTGGTTGAGAAGCTGGTTAAGCTGGAGGAAACCAACAAACAAGTGGCGGGATTTGCTAATCAGTTACAAAGCCTGGAGAATATATTAAAGAATCCAAAACAAAGAGGTGTCTTGGGGGAATATTATCTGGAAACAGCCCTGAAAAATGTTCTGCCGCCTAAAAGCTATCAGATGCAATATCAGTTTAAGAATGGCGAGATCGTTGACGCGGTTATTTTTATCGGCGACAAGATAATTCCTATTGACTCGAAGTTTTCTTTAGAAAACTACAATCGTTTGGTTCAGGAGCGTGATGAGAGAGCGCGAACGGACATAGAGAAACAATTTAAGGCTGATTTGAAAAACCGGATTGATGAAACCTCAAAATATATTCGGCCCGATGAACAGACAACTGATTTTTCTTTCATGTTTATTCCCTCAGAGGGGATTTATTATGATTTGCTGATAAACCAAATCGGAGCAGTTAAGGTCAGTACATATGACCTGATAGAGTATGCTTTTCAGAAGAGGGTGATTATTGTTTCGCCAACTTCAATATTTGCCTATTTGCAAACTGTTTTGCAAGGGTTGCGCGCTTTACAGATTGTAGAGTCGGCCAAGGATATCCGCCAGGCCGTGGAACGCCTGCAAAAACACTTAGTGAATTATGAGGAGTATCTGAAAAAGCTCGGAAATAATTTGGGGACAACGGTAAATATGTATAACAGCGCTTCAAGGGAGTTCAAGAAAATCGACAAAGATATTTTAAAAATAACCGACAAAGGAGGAGAGGTGGAAATTTTGGAGCTTGACAAGCCGAAGGAAGACGAGTAAATTTAGGGATATAATATAATTAAATTTTGTCATGCTGAACTTGTTTCAGCATCTCTGCGGCCTAATATTTTTAGATGAGATCCTGAAATAAATTCAGGATGACGCAAAATGCGGCTGTGCGGGAATGACAATTTGACGCATGGATTTCGCGATAATCAAAACGGGCGGTAAACAATACAAGGTTACGCCCGGCCAGAAAATTAAAATAGAAAAAGTGGAAATTGTCGAAGGCAAAGAGGTTGTTTTTGACGAGGTTTTGCTGGTGGAAAAAGACAAAGAAACAAAAATCGGCACGCCGTTGGTTAAGGACGCAAAGGTAATCGGGAAAGTTTTGGTGCAAGGGAGGAGCAAGAAGGTCACGATCCGCAAATACAAATCCAAAAAGCGATACGACGTAAAAAGAGGCCATCGGCAACCATATACGGAAGTGGAGATCACCGATATTAAATAATCACTTATTGAAAACAGCCCCGCTCAGCGGGGCTGTTTTTTTATCGACGGCCGAGAAAGGCGTTGATTAGGGTTGTTTCGTCGGTGTATTCAAGGTCGCTGCCGGTTGAGAGCCCGCGTCCCAGGCGGGTTATCTTTATACCCAATGAACTCAGGACGCGTTGCAGATAAAGGGCGGTGGTGTCTCCTTCGGTGGTCGGATTAAAAGCTAGAATTATTTCGACGGTTTTATTCTTGTCTTTCTGCTGCAGATTTTTGATTCGGTTTTCTAGCTCTTTAATGCGCAATTTTTCAGGTGTCAGTCCCTCAATTGGAGCAATCAGTCCGCCCAGAATATGATAGACGCCATTGTATCTTTTTGTGCGCTCAATGGGAATAATATCTAAAATATCTTCGACGACACAGATTGTATTTTGATCACGCCGCGTATCTGAGCAAATCACGCAAGCTGTATCAGTCGTCAAATTAAAGCAATTTTGGCAGACCTTAGTTTTTTGCTTTAACTCTTCGATCGCCCGCGCAAAGTCTTTTAAATAATCGTCCGGTTGATTCAACATAAAAAAAGCCAGGCGAGTCGCGGCGCGCGGACCTATTTCCGGAAGCTTCGAGAGCTGGTCGACGAGATTTTTTATTGGTTCGGGCAACATTTATTCAAACGAATGTTTCTCTAGGTTTCTAAAGCTGGCGCGTGTTTCGTCAAAATATAATTCAACGGTGCCGATCGGGCCGTTTCGATGTTTCGCGATGATTATGTCGGCGATATTTTGCCGCTCACTGTCTTTTTTTATCCGGTCTTCCCGATAGATGAACATAACCACGTCGGCATCTTGTTCGATGGAACCGGAACCTCTTAGGTCGGAGAGGCGGGGCATTTGGTCGGGGCGGGCTTCTGGCGCGCGGGAAAACTGCGAGATGGCCAGAATGGGCACTTCTATTTCTCTGGCCAGGCTTTTAAGCGAGCGGGAAATTTCAGTCAGTTGGCGCACTTCGCTATCGACAGCGTTGGTTGGCTGGATTAACTGGAGGTAGTCAACTATTAGAAGACCCAGTTTTTCTTCGGCCTGGAGGCGGCGGGCCATAGTTCGCATTTGAAGAACTGTTGACGAAGCAGAATCGTCTATAAAAATTGGCGCTTCGGAAAGTGTGCCAAGCGCTCCCTGGATTTTTAAAAAATCGTTGTTAAAGCCTTCGGAAGAAAGCTTACCGGTTCGTAATTTCCAAAGATTAACCCCTCCTTCGGCGGACAGAAAACGGTCGACCAGATCGTGCTTGGACATTTCAAGTGAAAAAATCCCAACCGGAATTTTTTCATGGACGGCAACGTGCCGCGCGATATCCAGGGCTAGGCTTGTTTTTCCCAAGCTAGGCCGGGCGGCCAGAACGATCAAATCCGATTTTTGCAAACCGGCCAGGTGGTTGTCCAAATCAATAAACCCGGTTGGGACGCCCCTAAAAGCTCCTTTTCCCTGATGCAGTCTATCCAGCCTTTCGAAAGCTTCTTCCAAAACAGATTTAACCGGGAGAAAGTTTTGCTGGAGAGATCTTTGGGAAATTCTGAAAATTTTCTGCTGAGCCTGGTCTAATAAATTATCCGTGTCTTCGTTTTCGTTGTATCCTAATTGCGCGATGTGGTATGAGGCGCTGATAAGATCGCGCAGGATTTTTTTTCGGTGAACAATCTTTGCGTACGTTAGGACATTGGCGGAGGTTGGAACATCATTGATCAACTCGGCCAAGTAGCTGGTCCCGCCGACTTCTTCCAGCTTTTTTATTTCTTCCAGCCGGTTGGACGCGCTCAGAAGATCAATGGGTTCGCCTTTTTGGTAGAGATCTAAAACGACCCCATAAATGGTGTTATGAGTCCCACGATAAAAATCGCCAGTCTTTAAAAGATCAGCCACCTTGATAACAGCATCTTTGTCTAATAGTAGGGAACCCAAAACAGATTGTTCGGCTTCGACGTTTTGGGGCGGCAATCGGTCAGAAGTGGTTGAGTTTGCAATGTGGGAAAATTCCGATGGCATGTTGCGAAATTATTATTCGTATCTTTCATACTACACTATCCAAAAACCGGCTACAAGCCCCCACACTAATTTAAAACACAGAGATAACCCTCAACTACCAGATAACTTTGCTTTGTGGGCATTACATTAATAGTATAGTTTTTTTAGCTGAAATTAGTGTGGGGGCTTGTCTTGACCCCGTTAGAGAATAGATTTGTCCAGTTGGTAATTATAATTTTAGTCATCGGACACGGTAATTATACCAGAAGATTCACCAAAATTCTCGAACGGGGTTGACATATCTATAATTCGGTAATATAATGTT
>PFOG01000068.1 GCA_002792395.1 Candidatus Portnoybacteria bacterium CG_4_10_14_0_2_um_filter_44_20
CACCTTGATCAGGTAGAAAACGGACCGGGTCCACAAAAACGGGGGCGAACCCTCGTGGTAAACACCGGGTATAGCAACCTTGGCCGCGACCACTTCTTTCTTTCCTGCATTTTCCAACTTCATCTCATTTCTCTCTCGCCCAGCTAAGCTGGGCTTCATCGAGCTTAGCTCGATTCATTTTTTGCGGCCCAAAGGACCGGTTAGGGGCCCGATCGGCCACATAAACTTTTTTTAAGCGCCCTCATCGCGTAAGCAGGGCGGAAAAACCAGTTAATTTATTTTTTATTGTCCAAGTACTACATTATCTTAGTATATATCATATCTAATAAAATTTGTCAACCCCGTTAGAGAATTTTTACGAAATTTCTGGTATAATTGCCTTACTCGGCAACTAAAATTATTTATAATCCATGCCAACCCAGATAAATCTATTCTCTAACGAGGTCAATGCTTGCCCGGTATATCAACTTCGACGTTTTTTGTTCTGCCCCGCGATACCGCGGGGCAGTCGAAGTTGTATTACCGGGCTTGTGCCTCGATTTCAAATATGGAATAATAAAAGCATTCATCGTCTTTAAATAAAACACTTTTTTGTCATCCCGAATTTGTTTCGGGATCTCTGCAGGATGCTGAACCAAGTGGAAAACAAGTTTTCTGCAAGCAAGCAGCATGACATCTTCGGGATTCAACATGACGGGGAAAATTTCATAACGCGCGTAACAATAAAAAAGTCCAGATGCTCAAACTCTACAACACCCTCACTCGCAAAAAGGAAATTTTTAAACCCTTGAAAGACAAGAAGGTGGGGCTTTATACGTGCGGCCCGACCGTTTATAATTACGCTCATATCGGTAACCTCAAAAAATATATCGGCGACGATGTTTTAAAACGCGTCCTTATTTACAACGGCTATAAAGTTACGCATGTAATGAACATTACCGACGTCGGGCATTTGGTTTCAGACAACGACGGCGGAGAGGATAAAATCGAAAAAGGCGCCAAAGAGCAGGGTAAAACCGCCTGGGAATTAGCCAGATTTTTTGAAGATTATTTTTGGAAATCACTAAAAGAAGTCGGCGTCTTAATGCCAGATGTCGCCCCGCGCGCCACTGAACACATCAAAGAACAAATCAAGCTGATAGAAAAATTGGAAAAAAGAGGTTTTACATATAAGACGCAACAAGCAGTTTATTTTGATGTCGGCAAGTTTCCGAATTACACAAAATTAACCGGACAAAAACTGGAAGATAAAAAAATTGGCGCCAGAGAAGAAACTGTTGTCGATAAAGACAAAAAAAATCCTTATGATTTTGCTCTTTGGTTTTTCGCGACTGGCCGCTTCAAAAACCATACCATGCGCTGGCCCTCACCATGGGGCGAAGGATTTCCCGGTTGGCACCTTGAATGTTCTGCCATGAGCATGAAATATTTAGGCGACACTTTCGACATCCATACCGGCGGCATCGACCACTTAACGGTCCACCACCCGAACGAAATCGCCCAATCAGAGGCGGCCACCGGAAAACAATTTGTCCGTTTTTGGATCCATCATGATTTTCTTCTGGTTGACGGCGAAAAAATGTCCAAATCAAAAAAGAATTTCTATACTATAGAGGATATTAAAACCAGAAAGCTCAATCCCCTCGCTTTCCGATATTTCTGCCTGAACTCCCACTATCGCTCAAAGCTGAATTTCACCTGGCAGGGCCTGGAGGCCGCTCAAAATGCCCTGAATAATTTATACGAGGACTACCGAAATATTTTTTCCGACACAACAAAAAAGAAACTTGTGGGAAAAGGCGAAACATACCGCCGGCAGTTTATCGACGCCATCAACGACGACCTTAACACGCCCCAAGCCCTGGCCATAATGTGGGAGGCAATAAAAGACGAATCACTTTTGGCGAACGACAAAAAGCAACTCCTTCTCGATTTTGATAAAGTTTTCGGATTGGGCCTTTCTAAAATCAAACGGCTTGAAATTCCGGCAGAAATAAAAAAACTGGCCGCCCAGCGAGAAAAACTCCGCCGCGAAAAAAAATGGCAAGAAGCGGATGAGATAAGAAAAAAAATAGAGGGGCTTGGATACAAAATAGAAGATGCATCGGAAAAAACAAATATTAAAAAAGTGTAGAAAAACGGCCACTCGCAAGAGTGACCGTATTTTTATTCTCGGGAGGCCGCGTCTAGTCAGCGGTCTCCTCGTGGCTTTCCGCAGTACCTGTTCCGACAATCGCAGGCGGTAGAATTTTTTCCAGCGCCGCCTTTAGGTCTTGGATATCCCCGAGTTTATCGCGGATATCCCCTCGACCATCAAAGGCGAAAAATTCATTCTTTCCGAAGGACGAACAAAGTCTATCGACAACTGGCCTAAATACCAGCTCCTCGATAACAACGCCGTCCTTATTTTTTTTGCGTTGATACCTTTTTGTCCAGTCGCGCCCCTCGAGTATTGGAAACCATTTTGTGCCGCGCGCCGTCAGGAGACGACCGATTGTCGCGGCACGAAGCGGAGGGCATCCATCGACAAGAACCAAATGCGGATTCTCGGTCTCAACCAACGCAATAATCCGCCTCGAATCAACGCCATTCTCAAGCGTGTTATCGGTCACAACCTCGTAACCGATTTTTTTTAGATTACG
>PFOG01000216.1 GCA_002792395.1 Candidatus Portnoybacteria bacterium CG_4_10_14_0_2_um_filter_44_20
ACGTCCGAAACAATCGAAATTGTCTGCAGGAAAACCAAAAAACAGCCCCCGAAAGAGCTGTTTTTCATAATTTCAATATTCACTGACTCGTTAAATCGACAGCGGCCCCATTATTTTCGTGGCGGTAAACTCGCTGACTGAATAAACAGAATTTGACGAAAAGGCACGCACAAAATCTTCGACCTTAAGCTCATTTGGTCCCTTATCCGTAAATTGCGTTTTATCATCAAAGAGAACTTTATAATATTTGGCTACTATTGGAGCTGTTCCCGCTTCTATATCCTTGGAATCTTTTGTTTGAGAAAGATCTATTTGAGTTGTGCCAACTACAAAATATTTGTCACCGACCTCTTTTATGATCCCGCCAATAAACTTTGTTTGCCTTATCTGATCTTCTAACGAGGTTCCTGGCGGCGGGACTTCGGCTTGGTCGGCGACAACCATAATTTTTGAAGCATTTATATGATTACTCTTGTAAATCGGTTCGTCAGATTCAATCACTATGGTCGTGCCAACCGACAAAGATTCGGGCTTCAAGGGGGGGGGTTGCGTTTTGTCGCTGAACGATACTTCATAATTCTTTCTTGTCTTCGGAAAAGAATCTGCGCTTTGATGCAATTGATCTTCCGTCAATCCGGATAGCTTAGAAAAATCGACAACTTCGGCTTCAATCGTAAGCAGGTTACCATTTTTTGAGGTTATAACTCCCTTTATCTCTTTTATGTTGTCCTCAAGGTTCTTTTTTACGGCCTGGACCGTGGACGGATTGTTTATTGCGGTGCTTTTTTGGCTATTTAGGGCTGCCTCATTTTTCCCTGACAAATCCTTTTTGAGGTTGTTTATCGTTATTTGCTGAAAGACCACTACGGCGCCAATCAAAACCAAGAAAAAAATAATCGCGAATAAGATATATTTTGTTCGATTTTCTTCTAATAAGATCATATGTATGATTTTAATTATTTATCTATTGAACACATCCGACCGTAGTTGTTGTTGAATTGCAAGTTTTGGCGGTCGAGCTGCAAGACGTATAGCATGTTGAATAAGCCCATCCGCAGCAGCACCGACAGTCATTTGGGTAACCATTGCACCAACAGTTACAATTATTAACACAAACGGGGTTGCATTGATAAGCGGTCTGATTTCCGTCATAATAAGTCCTCGCTTCAGTCGCCGGGTTTATGTTGTCGAACGAATGAAATCCGCTAGTAACGCTGGTTCCACAACTGCCTCCCCCAGTACAAGTATTTGCTGTTGTTTCAGTATAATTCAGATATTGGTTCCACCCTGAAGGGCAAGAACTGCCGGGAAATTTACAGATAGTGTTAGCACCAACCGCTGTTGGAACTCCACCATCAAGAGTGCATTTTGGCCAACTTATAAGCTCGCTCAAACATTTTTTGTCCCCATCCCCATATGGATCAACGCAGATATCCGCCTTTTGCGTCACGGTTCCTATTTTTGTCTGGATGCCAGCCCCCGTATTTATCGGCGCGGCAACATTATCGCCAGGCGGCGCGGCCGTCGGCTCGGTCCAGACCGCGTAGGCGATACCGGCGACCAGAATGATAGCCGCAAAGACGGGAAGAAATGTTTTAAGAAAAAAAGATGGTTTCATGTGTTAGTTTCTAGGCTTCCGAAGCCTTTTTGTGGCCACGGAGGCCGCTCTTTTAATCAAGTATATCTCTATGATACCCCCCCCCGGAAGTTTAGTCAATTTTAGTTATCCACAAGAAGCAAGACGCGGAAAAA
>PFOG01000070.1 GCA_002792395.1 Candidatus Portnoybacteria bacterium CG_4_10_14_0_2_um_filter_44_20
AATAAACAAGAGGAAAGCTTTCATCCCCACTGCTAAATATTAACAGGCCTAAAAGATTTGATGCCAACACCAATGGCGTAAAAATTTTTCTTCTAAGAGGGGCGCAAAATAATTGAAGAAGCGTGCGCCCATAGCCGCTGCTTGGCTTAATGTCGATGTTAACAAAGCCTGCTTCTCGCAACAAGTATTCTAACCCGTACTTCGTATAGCGATAAAAATCATTCGGCGCTTCGTGCTCCGGCCAGACAAAAGGCGTAGTTAAAATAAGTTTCCCGCCGGGCTTTAGTATTCTATAAACCTCCGCCAGCACCGCCTTTGGCTCCTTAATATGCTCTAAAACCTCGGTCATTAAAACCAAATCAACAGATTGATCTTTTAGCGGCACACATTCGTTGATATCAGCAATAATCAAACCATCCCCAAATCCCCTGTCTTCAATATCAATCCCGATATATTTTTTGGCTTTTATAAGTTTCCTGAAAGGCGCCTTGCCAGCTCCGATATCAACGACACAATCAAACTCTTGTCCCACAACTTCTTTCTGAACAAAATGAAAAATATCGCGCCGAACCAAAAACCTGGTTGAAAATAATAATTTAATTTTGTTTAAAAATTTCATAGCTTAGTAGTCAAGAATTTTGTTTTATCCAAACCAACGCTCTATAAAACTTCCGGCCAAATAAGCGATCAAGCGCGAAGAGCGAAATAAAATATATTCCGGCGCCGCTAAAAACGAAAAGGGCTAAAATCAGGGCGTTATCCGCCGGCAGAATTTTTTTAAGGAGGAAAATCGTCGCCATCATAATGGCGCTGGCCGCGATCGGCAGGGCGGTTACTTTTACTAACTCACGAACAACTGAACCGATCTGCTTGCGTAAAATATACAAAAGATTTAGCTGAGAAACCAATTCTCCCGCTAAAACAGATATGGCCACGCCAACGATCCCGAAAGACCTGGCCAACGGGATGATCAAAACGAACATCACAACCGCCTGAATGGTCTGAATATAGGTTGATGTCCGCGCCCGGCCGGTTCCAAGCAACAAGGGATTAAGCAGAAAATCCAAAGACTTTGCCAGTCCCAAAAAGATAATAACATATAAAACCGGTGCCATCGGCAGCCAGCGCGCTCCGTAGACAATCGCAATGATCTCATGCGCTAAAACGAACAGACCAGCTGCCGCCGGAATCGTTAAGGAAAAAACTATTGAAGCAGTCCGAAAAAAAGCGCTCTTTAATCTTCCCAAGTCTTCCTGTAGTTTTGAATAGAGAGGAAAAAGAACGTTGCCCAAAGCCCGGGCGATTTCAACCGCCGGCAAGGTGCCCAAGGAAAAGGCGATCGAATAAAATCCAAGCGCAGAAGCATCCAACAACCTTCCTATCATCAGATTATCTCCCTGGCTGGCAAAAAAGAATAGTATTCCGCCCAGCCCCAGCCACTTCCCAAAACGAAATAATGGCCCCGCGTCCGCGAAATGAAAATTTAACCGGGGCCGCCACGGATGAACTAAATAAGAAACTGTTGTAAAAACAAGCCTACCGGCGATAGCCCCCAGAAGCAGAGCCCAGGCATTCCGTAAAACAAAGGCGCTGACTATCGTTACCGCGACCTCCACCACGACGCCGGAAACATCATAAATAAAGACTTTATTAAACTTCATTTCTTTCTGCAGTAAAGTAGCACCCAGACTTTCAAATCCCATTATTAGATACATTAGGGATAAAGCTTTCGCGAGAGGAACAACGGCCGGATTGTGAAAAAAAATGCCTGCCAGCGGCGCGCCAAAAAATAATATAAGCGCCAGAACGAAACTACGAATCAAA
>PFOG01000113.1 GCA_002792395.1 Candidatus Portnoybacteria bacterium CG_4_10_14_0_2_um_filter_44_20
CAATTTAAGATTGACCCGGACGAACCAATGTATAGTCTGGTAAATAAATTTAAAGCATTAGATTTTCTCAAAAATCCCCAAAAATATGAGTGGAATATATAAGTGGGCATAATTATCAACAGTGAACTCGGGCGAGTGGCGGAATCGGCAGACGCGCCCCGCGCCAAATTTTTTGCCGAGGTGGTGAAATCGGCAGACACGCAGCGTTCAGGGCGCTGTGAGCGCAAGCTCGTGGGAGTTCAAATCTCCCCCTCGGCACACACGAAACAACGCGTGGAGTAAAATGATTTTGGTACGGGGTGACCGCAAGGTTGTGGGAGTTCGACTCTCCCCTCGCCCACTACAGAAAATTTCGATTTAAGAATATTGATTTAAGAATTAAGAATTTATCGTAAATCTTAACTCGTAAATCTTAAATCTGTTTTATGATTACACAACAAAATACGCAAGAAAAGCAACTCTCGTCTATTCCGAGAAGATCGACTCACAAGTTCCGAGGCCACGCGCAAAACGTCCTTAGGGTCATTCCGCTCGGAGGCGTCGAAGAAGTCGGCCGCAATATGACCCTTTTTGAATATGGGAACGATATTATAATTGTTGACATGGGCCTACAATTCCCCGAAGAGGATATGCCGGGAATCGATTATATTATTCCCAACATATCCTATCTGCGCGGCAAAGAAAAAAATATCCGGGGCATCATTATTACCCACGGCCACTATGATCATATCGGCGGCATTCCGCACATTGTCAATCGGCTTGGCAACCCAACCGTTTATACGGCCGAGTTAACCCGCGGAATCATTCTGAAAAGACAGGAAGATTTCAAAGAATTACCCAAGCTTGATATTGAAATCGTTAAGAAGAACGACACAATTGAACTCGGATCCTTCAAGGTAACTTTCTTTCACGTCAACCACACAATTCCTGACGCTATGGGTCTGGCCATCGAAACCCCAACCGGTTTAGTCGTGCATACTGGCGACTTTAAGTTTGACCACAGCCCAGTGGCTGATTCTCCAGCTGATCTTTCGCGCATTTCCCAGCTTGCCCAAAAGGGTGTCTTACTTTTAATGTCAGAAAGCACTGATGCCGAAACCCCAGGGCATTCTATTTCTGAAAAAACCATCCAGGAAAATTTGGAAAACATTTTTAAAGACGCTAAGGGCAGAATTATCGCCGTAACCTTTTCTTCCCTTTTAACCAGAATCCAGTCAATAATTTTTCTAGCGGAAAAATACGGCCGGAAGGTGGCTATCGACGGCTATTCAATGAAAACGAACGTTGAGATGGCTAAAGCGTTGAATTACCTCAAGATCAACAAGGGAACCTTGATTTCCATTTCGCAAGTCAACGGCTTAGATCCTTCAAAAGTTGTTGTTATGTGTACTGGCGCCCAGGGCGAAGACAAGGCCGTTTTAATGCGCATAGCCAATCACGAGCACCGGCATATCCGAATTCAAAAAGGCGACTCGGTCATCTTTTCTTCATCGGTCGTGCCGGGCAACGAACGCACCGTCCAAGGATTAAAAGACACGCTTTGCCGACAGGGCGCGAAAATTTTCCATTCACTTTTAATGGACATTCACGCCGGAGGCCACGCACCGCAGGAAGACCTGAAAATGATGATAAACCTGACCAGACCAAAGTTTTTTATGCCGATCCACGGTAATTACTATATGCTCAAACTGCACGCCGAATTGGCTGAAAGCGTTGGAATACCGACGAAGAACATCTACATACCCAGCAATGGCCAAGTCATTCTGTTGAACAAAGAAAAAATCTGGTACAGCCGCGAAAAAGTACCGGCTAACTACGTCATGGTTGATGGTTTGGGCGTCGGCGATGTCGGACAAGTTGTTCTGCGTGACCGGCAGATGATGTCGCAAGACGGCATTTTCGTTATCATCGCCACCATCGACAAACAGAACGGAAAAGTCAAAAGCAGCCCGGATATCATCTCGCGCGGATTTATCTATATGCGCGAATCAAAGGAGCTTTTGGCTGATGTCCGCAACAAAGTTAAAGAGATCGTCGAAGAGTCAACTATGGCCGGCCATCCGGTCAACTGGAGCTATGTCAAAGATAATCTGCGAGACAAAATCGGCCAATTCTTGTATACTAAAACCGAACGGCGGCCCATGGTAATACCAGTGGTTATTGAGGTTTAGAGTGACTACGGCTTACGGACTACGGCTGACCGCAAAAAGCGGTAGTCAGTAGTCGGTAGTCAGTAGTCGGTAAGCAATATGAAAACAGTCTTTTCCGGCGTCCGGCCTTCGGGCGCCATCCATTTGGGAAATTATTTGGGGGCGATAAAAAACTGGGTTGAATTACAGAAAAATTACCAGTGCGTTTTTTGCGTTGTTGATTATCACGCCATTACAACGCCGTTTAGCCCCAAAGAATTATCACAAAACGCGCTCGAAACCGCCGCTACCTACCTTGCCGCCGGAATAGACCCCAAACAATCGCTTATTTTCGTCCAATCGCATAATCCCGACCACACCGAGATGGCGTGGATTTTGAATACGATTGCCAGGATTCCCGAACTGGAAAGAATGACTCAATTTAAAGAAAAATCAGAAGAGCATAAATCTGCTATCAATATGGGATTATTCGACTACCCGGTGTTAATGGCCGCGGATATTTTGTTGTACGGCACCGATATTGTGCCAGTCGGCGAAGACCAAGAGCAACATGTGGAGTTGGCGCGAACATTAGCACGAAGATTCAACCAAACATTCGGAGAAACATTTAAAATTCCGGAATCCATGGTCCGGAAAGAAGGCGCGCGGATTATGGGTTTAGACGACCCAAATAAAAAAATGTCCAAGAGCGCCGAGAGTTCCCTAAATTACATCGTGCTCACCGACACGCCAGAGGTTATCAAAGGCAAAATCAAAAAAGCCGTGACTGATTCCGGCTCGGAAATAAAATACAATCCCGAAAATAAACCGGCTATCTCCAACCTGCTGACTATTTATTCTCTGGTTACGGATAAACCGATAGAACAGCTTGAAAAAGACTACAAAGACCATACGAGCTATGCTGATTTTAAAAAGGATGTCGCCGACGCGGTTGTTGAATTCTTAACGCCCTTTCAGAAAAAATTTAACGATTTATTGGAAAAACCTAAGGAAATTAAAAAAATCTTAGAAGATGGCGCAAAAGAAGCGCGAGAGATCAGCGAAAAAACACTGCGAGAAGCAAAGAAAAAGATGGGGTTAATTTAGTCCTGGTAATTTTAAAAAAGATATGAAAAGGCGGGGCCGTTTCGGCTCCGCTTTTTAATTTATTGACTATGTTTCCTTTGGCTATTTTAATCCTTCGGCTCACGCTTGCCCCAATCAAAGAGCAACTGGCCCGGGACCGAAAGCAAATTAACAATTTCGAAAAACGTCCCGTCATCAAAATATAGACAC
>PFOG01000206.1 GCA_002792395.1 Candidatus Portnoybacteria bacterium CG_4_10_14_0_2_um_filter_44_20
CTTAATTGTGAGCGGGACGCTCACGCAAGCTACGCTTAATTGTGAGCGGGACGCTCACGCAAGCTTCGCTTAATTGTGAGCGGAACGCTCACGCAAGCTTCGCTTAATAAAAGCAGAAAACTTTTAGAACATTGAAAAGGGAAAACTTATTTACTGAAAAAGAAACGCCCATTTTCTAAGACTAAGGGGGAAGATGATGTATGACGGCAACAGCCCGACATTACTACTGTTTGCTGACATTCCGAATGTAGGCGGCCGAGGCCTCGCAGACATCGAGAGAATTAACTGGTCAACCCTCAAGCAAAAACTAGCGCCGGGTTGTCCCGTTCAACATTGTCGAGCATATTGCACCCTGCCCAAACAATATCTTTTCAAAGAGGCCTGGCCGGTTTATAAAAATCTGGTAGCCGATGGTTTTACGGTTGTTTGCGATCGCGAGGGATTCGGTAAAAGTAAGGACATCGATAATTTAATGATCACTGATCTCCTTGACGATACGCATGTCAACCTAGAGCCGCATAAAAAAACAATCCTGGTTATTATTTCCGGCGATGGAGATTTTGTAGCGCCGCTACGACTCCTCCGAAGTAGGACCGAAAGAAAAGAAGCACGGCTCGAAGTATGGGTTGTAAGCTGGAAAAAACAATTGGCCAGAGTTTTAGAAGAAATATCCGACAAAGTGATATATTTAGACACTTTATTGAAATTTATCGATCCAATCGGATACGAACTTTCTAAAAAGAAAAAGCGCAACAAATAAACTCACGTTAAACCAAAAACCCTCGCCTTTTAAAAAGCGGGGGCCTTTTAATTTTGTCCTTCTTATCCAATTAGACCGTTCCTTGCCCCGTCCAAATGATACCCATGCCTGGAGCCGAAGTCGGAGTCGAAGAGCTGGTGCACGGCTGCGACGCCGGACACTTTTCGCTTTGCGCCTTTTGCAAACTTTCTATCTGTTGTTGCAACTGGGCGTTTTGCTGCTGCAGGTCGGATGCTTGCGTCTTTAAATCATTAACTTGCTGAACTAAATTCTGGTTTGCGGTTTTTAACGCGCCAGTGTCTGAATTAAGTCTGTCATTTTCCTCCTGAAGCAAAGAATTAGATTGTTGCAAATCCTGGTTCTGTACTTCCAGATTCGCGACTTGACCGGCATATTGCCAATACAAAATACCCAAGGCGGCAATAAGCGCCACACAAACGACGAACGCGCTAATAATTGCGACTTTGATAGTATCCATAATGTTTCACTAATTAGATTAGTTTAACTCTGGCCAACACGACTTAGCCACTATTCTACTTTTACCATAATCAAAACGGTTTTGCAAAATTTCCCCGGTGGATAAGTTTAAAACGCCAGTCTTTATACTTACCACCCCACCCGGGTTTCCAGTTTATGGTTTAACGTTGAAAGCCAGGTACACAGATGCTTACGCAACGGATCATTCAATTTAGCCCCATAGAGCTCTCCAGAGATTCTACGGGGTTTCGCATTGCCGCGGGTTATATGGAGCAAACTGCCGATGGTCGTCGTTTCCACCCGAACCGCCGCGTCCTTGAATGCTTCGTTTTGGATGTCGCCGAGCGCGCTCCCAAGAAACATCCGGCGGGTCGCGCTTTGTTCCTTTTTGTATTCATCCCAGCGCAGATAGATAAGTTTTTTCCAGATACCGGCGAACTTATCCCCAACACCGACCTCTTTCAGCCAATTGACAAAAAGATCGGGTATCCCCTCTTTTATATCGTGCCAGAATTGTTTTCGCTCGGGATCAATATCGGGCAAAAAATCATTGATCATCATCAACAGCAAAATCAGGCCGGTTACAACCAGCTCGTTAAAAATTCTGTCTTGTTCGATCTGTTTCCGCTTTTCAAAATTAATCATCCGGCGAAATTGCTCGTCGGAGAAAACGCTAAAGGCCGAGCCACTAACCAGACGCACCAAAAATTCTCCCTCTTCTTCGGGTTTAATATGGTTTGAAAAAAGTTTGCGGAAGAAAAAATTCATAAAATAACCGGTAACAACATAAATTAACTATAACAAAAAAGCTCCTTGAGTTAAAGCTCGAGGAGCATATGTTTTTAAGCGATATTCGAAGGATCATCGCGCCTCTTTCCGTATGCGAAATATATCGCAATCCCGATCGCCACCCAGACCCCGAGTCGAATCCAGCTGGCGCTCGGTAAAGCGGCCATTTGAACCAAAGAGATCAAAGCGCCCGCAATGGGGATAAGCGGAACCAGTGGCGTTCTAAATGGCCTGGGTAAATCGGGCCTGGTACGCCGCAAAACAACTATCCCAACACAGACGATCAGAAACGCCATCAACGTTCCGATCGAAACTAGCTCTCCTAAAACTCCGAGCGGAAAAAGTCCGGCAACCACCGCAGCAACCAAACCATTTAACAACGACGCGACATGGGGCGTTTTGAATTGAGGGTGTATCGCTACCAGTTTTTTCGGTAACAAGCCATCACTCGCCATTTTATATAAAATTCTCGGCTGACCTAGAAGTAAAACCAATATTCCTGAACTTAACCCCGCGATAATACCAATTTTAATAAATGGTTTTATCCAACAAAACGACGGGCCAGCCGCGTCGATCGCGACAGCAACGGGATTGCCGACGTTCAAAGCCGTATAACTGACAAGACCGGTCATAACGCAGACCGTTAGGATATAAAGCACGGTCGCGATCGCCAGCGAACCCATAATCCCGACAGCCATATTTTTCTGCGGATTTCTAACTTCCTGCGAAGCCGATGAAACCACGTCAAATCCGATATAACAAAGAAATATCATCCCCGCTCCTCTCAAAATGCCGCTCCAACCGAAATGCCCAAACTCACCGGTGTTGGGCGGGATGAATGGATGCCAATTTTAGGGATTGATATACATCACGCCCACGCCGACAAACAACAGTATTACCAGAATTTTAATCGTGACAATCAAAAAATTAAATCTTGCCGATTCTTTTGTCCCGATAACAAGTAAAGTTGAAAGCGTTAAAATTATCAGCGCCGCCGGCAAGTTTATCAAGACTCCGGTTGTTTGCCACCCTTGATTTCCATAAACCAGCGGAGCTTGAGATAACGCGACCGGCAAAATAATTCCGATATCCTTTAGAAATCCGGTTAAATATTCAGACCAGCCGGAGGCGACAAGCGCCGCGCCAAACAAATATTTAAGAATCAGATTCCATCCGATTATCCAGCCGACAAATTTCCCCATTGAAAATCGCGCGTAAATATAGGCGCTGCCGGCCACCGGCATCATTGAGGCGAACTCCGCATAACAAAGTCCGGCGAAAGCGCAGGCAACACCGGAAATAAGAAACGACAAGATCAATCCCGGTCCGGCATATTGGGCAGCAGCCTGCGTTACAAATTGACCGACCAGCTTTATGAACAACTGGATGCCATGTTCGACAACGGACAGGCGTCGCCGAAAAACGTAGCCGAGTTGCTTGTCAACCTCACGAAAGAGATCGTCTGCGACGAGGGTCTGGCTCAATGCCTGGAGGACGTTGACCTTCGCAAGGGGTCCCACTTCATGATGCTACAGGCCATCATCGTGCTTTTCCGCGCCTGCCTGGTCGAGAATCCTCGCGCCAGCTACGATTTTCTCGGCAGTGTCTTTTACGCATTAGACCAAGAAGTTGAAGCGGCGGTAACGGACGCGGTCAACGCGGCCGTGGAAGGTGGTCTCGGCCGGATCAAGGCCGCCATCGGAGAAGCAACATTCAAGAATATAATCGAAGCGGAAACCAGGGCAGTTCTGGCGAGGTTTATGCCCCGGATTGGCCGGATCATTTTCTTCAATGCCATCGGCCGTGCCACTGAGGCGGCTATTAAGCGGGCCGACGAATTAGCGCTCGCCAAAATCCCGCTGCTGCCGCCATTCCGGCATTAAAGGAGAGTTTATGAGCAGGATAGTCGTTCCCCACGAAGACTTCTTAGCGGCTCGCGAGCGCCTCCAAGCGCGCAAAGCCCAGAAAGAAGCCAACGAAAGAGAACCGGGATGGGCGCTTTTTACCAAGATAATGCGCCTAGCCAAAGATGGCCACCTGCAAGAAAAAGCCGAAGATTTGGCCAAATACTTGGCCCACGTCCGACACTTCGATATCACCAAAGAAGAGCTGGACGACGACCGGCCATTCATTGAACAGATCATCTTCTGGCACCGGCGGCACCACAAAATCCAGGAACACGAATGCCAGTGCGGAGGCGGCTGTGGCGATTGCGAAACCAACATCCTGTTCAATAAAATCAAGGCCGCGGCGCTAGACGAAAGTTTTAGCCGCCACCAAGCAGTAACATTAATCCAGTGGCTGCGGGTCCTCTACAAGGTGGACATCTAGACCGCACCCCCCAGCCAAAACAGGGGCGTCCGAAAAGGCGCTCCTTTCTTTTTGCGTAAATTAAAATAGAAAATACAGTAAGACTCATCACTATTGAACCCTTTTTTATAAATCAAAAACCGCCCGAAATTTCGCGGGCGGCTATAAGCATCTTTTTAAACTTTAGTACGGCGACGTAATTTTGTTGTTCAGACTAATGCGCTTGATTTCATGCAAAGCGCTTAATTGAACAATCTTCTCGAAAGACATAACACAATATATTAGATTGTTCAAAATATGCGGCGCGTAGCGCATCTCGCGCAATTTACTAATCACCTTGTCCGTGTCTTCTTCGGGAGAATATACACGGATAATTACATATATCCGCCGCTCTTTCGCTTTGATTTTTCTTTCGACATCTCGAGTAATTTTATTCCGGGTAGGCATCTTTTCTCCTATTTTCTTCTTTTGCGCACAGACTAAGCAGGGCGGCAATAAAGCACAGAACCATTGCTAGGATAAATGCGTAAAGGCAACTGCCAGTCCGGTCTAAAATTTTTCCGTTGATAATCGGGCCGATCAAGCCGCCAATTCCATAGGCGGTAAACATCGCGCCATAATTCGCCCCGAGATTTTTTATTCCGAAAGACTTGGCGGTTGCTGATGGAAAGAGCGAGAAATTAGCCCCGAAGTTAAAACCCATCCAGGCGGAAACAACACCCAAGCCGGCCATTGACGGCTGATAGAAAATCGGAAGAAAATCCGGCCAAAAATTATACGGAGAAATCATGTTAACCAAGGCGCTGATCATCAGGGCCTGAGTGATAAACATGAAAAACAAAGTTTTCCGGAAACCGATTTTGTCCGATAACCAGCCAAGAGAAATTCTGCCGGCCGTATTGCCAAGCGCAAATATGGCGACAGCCGCACCCGCCATAACAGAGGTGATGCCAGGCAACCTCTCTCCAAAAGACTTTAAAATCCCGATATACATTAGTCCGGCGCTGGCGCCGCAGACAAACATTGTCCACAAAATCCAGAATTGCATCGTTTTAAACATTTCACGCCGAGTCATTTCTTTTTTCATCACCACTTGCGGTTCTTCAATTTTTTCCGCCTCAGCGCCAACCGGAGGATTTTTAAAGACCATGGCAAGCGGAATAACAACAGCAAGAAAGACAATTCCGAAAGCCGTAAAGGTTCCCAAAACGCCAACCTGCTGAATCAGGTGGGAAGATAGCTCGGCAATAATAATTGTTCCGCTACCCATTCCGCCCACAATCAAACCTGTTATCAAACCCTTTCTTTCCGGAAACCATTTAATTCCGGTAGCAACGACGCTGATATACGCGAAACCGCTTCCGATCCCGCTGATAATTCCGATTCCAGTTACGATAACTGCAAACGACCCTTGGCTCAAAAGACCTGCCAGAAGATATCCGCCGCCAAAAAGTAATCCGCCGAAAACAATGACCTTGCGCGGGCCGATCTTATCCTGCCATCTGCCGGCGAATAACACCGCTAAGGCGATAGCGGCCACGTTCAAAGAAAAAACTATCTGCGTCTGTGTGTTTGTGAATCCATACGCTATTTTGAGCGGATTAACGAAAACGCTCCAAGCGTACAAGGTGCCCAAACACAGCTGAATCAGCATCGCGGCGCCAAGAATCACCCAACGTCTGTTCATCTCCGATCGCTCCTTACAAAAATTCCTCCCCTCCTCCCTCAGACAAAAAGGAGATTGGGGAGGAATAGAATTTCTTAATCCAATCTTGTCGAGCCGTCGTAGGGAATAAAACCGTTTAATTTCCGGCTGTGGCGCGGCGCGATAAATAATTGTTTCTTTTCATCAATATATCGGAGCAGATCATCGCGAACGCTTTCGTCGGCGATATGAGCCAAGGCGCGCGCCTTGCAACCAGCACCCAATCCCCGCAAGTCTGCAACACCATGTTCGGTAACAACCGCGATATTGTCAAAACTGCAGGCCGTTAAAGTAACTCCAGCCGGATGTGCTTTAACGATCTTAGTGATCCCGCTGGTAGTCGTGCTCAGCATAACGATAATCGCTACGCCATATCGGGGGTCATTCAAGGCGCGGACAAAATCCGGCTGGCCGCCAACACCGCCGTAATAGCGCGTCTGATCAATGTAATCCGCCCAGACATTACCGCCCAAATCAACGCCCACCGCAGTATTAATGGAAATAAAAGGAAACCGCTCACTGCCATTGGCCCGGATAATGTGGGCCGCGTTAGTATAGGTGCAAGGCCGCAACTGAAGATCGGGTCTCATATTGGCGAATTCGTATAATACATTCGATCCCAAAAGCAGACTAGTCGTGCTATACCACCGGTTCATTTCCTTATGGCGATTAGTGATAATGCCTTCTTTTTGCAGAGACATTAGACCATCGCCGTAAAGCTCTGTTTGGCAACCCAAATCTCTAGGCCGAGCATCCTTTATTAAAGACGCGATCGCATCCGTGATCTCGCCGATGCCAATTTGTAGCGTAACGCCATCCCTGATAAAATGTTTGACAATTAATTCTCCTGCACGCCGGATACCCTGTCTGGCACGCCGTGGCAAATCCTCAAGGCCGGTAACATAAGGATGAATCCCTCGAATGCCATCATCAACAATAAGATAATCAATCGATGACTTATCGAGATTCCCCCCCAATACAAAGGGCATTCCGTCGTCCATCTCGGCGATTACCAGCTGAGCGTTATCGATCGCCGTATACATCGCTTCCAAGGACGGCCCCAAATTATATATTCCGCTCCGGGGATCTTTAGTAACTCTGGTAATAACAACATCCGGTTGGAATGGACGGTCTTTGCCGATCATACTTTCCAGATTGGCCAGCGTGCAAGGCAAATAATAGGCGTGGCCTTCATTAACCGCCTTCCGCATCGCCGCCCCGGAAAAAATCGAATAGGCCATTATTTTGTCCTGCAGGCTAGCCTCGACGTAAGGCACTTCGCCCAGCAACAACAAAGAAACCATTCTCATGAAAGGCAATTGCGCGCCCGTTTTGATATAGTTTGTTAGAGCAATAAGCGAAGCGGTTGGCGTAACGGCATTAGACGCCACATAGCAGGTAATATACTTTTTGCCTTTAAATTTTTCTGCGATCACAGAACCAATTTCATTCAGCCTGATAGTCTGCATATCTTTTTCCCCTCCCAAAGGTTATTTCTTTTTCAAGGTTCTTTGATATTAAAATGACACATTATTTTAAAAAAAGCAAGGGGAACAAACCGTATGCAAAAAGACGGGCATATGCCCGTCTTGAATTTTTTATCTCTCGACAATTAACGAAACTGCCTCTCCGCCGCCGAGACACAGACTTGCCATGCCTCTTTTGGCATCTCTCTGTTTCATCGCGTGCAGAAGCGTCACCAAAATTCTGGCTCCGCTGGCGCCAATCGGATGGCCCAGAGCGACCGCTCCGCCGTTGACGTTAACCTTGGCCGGATCGATCCCTAGAGCGTTAATCACCGCGACGCTGGAAGTCGAAAAGGCTTCATTGATCTCGTGCAAATCGATGTCCTTTTCCCGTAGCGCCGCCTTGCTCAAGGCCTTAGGAATGGAAAAAATGGGCGCTACCAGAATCATTTCTAATTCAATTCCGGCTGTGCCTTGGGCAACAATTGTCGCCAACGGTTTGATTTCTAACTCCGTCGCCTTCTCTTCGGACATGACCAGGACCGCCGCGGCGCCATCGGATATTTTCGAAGCGTTACCGGCTGTCACCTGACCATCTTTTTCTTTAGTAAAGACCGGGCGGAACTTGGCCAAGATTTCCAAGCTGGTCTGCTGAGGCGTTTCGTCCGTTGCGAAAACAATTGGATCACCCTTTTTCTGCGAAATCTCTATCGGAACAATTTCTTCTATAAAATTTCCGGCGCCAATAGCCGCAAGAGCCTTCTGATAAGAAGCGATAGCAAATTCATCCGCCTCCGCCCGACTAATGCCGTATTTTTTCGCCACCAGCTCCGCAGCATAGCCCATATGAAAATCGCTGATCATGTCCCAAAGGCCGTCGATAATCATTCCGTCGATTAGTTTGTTATGGCCCATGCGATAACCGGTTCTGGCGTTCGGCAGGTAATAAGGAGCCAAGCTCATATTTTCCATGCCGCCGGCAACAACGATATCTGCTTCGCCAGAAACAATACGACTATGAGCGAGCATAATCGCCATCAAACCGGAACCGCAAACCTTATTGATAGTCAACGCGGCCACGCCAAGCGGCAAACCAGCTCGCAGCATTGCCTGTCGGGCCGGGTTTTGCCCAAGACCGGCGGGCAGGACATTACCCATGATCACTTCGTCAACCAAATTTTTTCCCAGCTTTGCCCGTCGAAGAACTTCCGCGATCACGATCGCGCCCAACTGCGTTGCCGGCATTTCTTTCAGGGTTCCCAGAAAATTTCCAATCGCGGTTCTAGCTGCCGAAGCAATAACAACCTTCTTCATCTGCTCTCTATCCTCCTTAAGTTTTATAAATTTTCAACAATGATTTTTAATGAGCTTACCAGCATTTTGGGATTTTTTTTTGAATTTGTCAAGCATGCCCTTGAAATTTACAGTAAGTATGTTATTTTAATCCTAAATAGTA
>PFOG01000144.1 GCA_002792395.1 Candidatus Portnoybacteria bacterium CG_4_10_14_0_2_um_filter_44_20
TGAAGAACTATTTTATTCCCAATCAAAACAACGATTATCGCCCGCATATTTTTAAAAAGTGGGAGGTTGTAAAGATTGTCGCGGGAATTTTGTTGCTCGAGGCTATTTTTTTAGCTCAAGTGTTTTTGATTATGCCCCGGGCTCAATTTTTCGCTTCAGTTTTACCCGGAGTATTAGTAAATCTGGCCAACGGCGATCGCCAATCGAGTAATTTGAATTTACTTACTGCCAATCCGCTTTTAGAGAGGGCTGCCCAGCTTAAGGCTAATGATATGCTTGCGAAGGGATATTTCAGCCACGTTGCGCCCGATGGAAAAACTCCTTGGTATTGGTTGAATTCGGCCGGTTATAAATATTCCGCGGCCGGAGAGAACTTGGCAATTAATTTTGTCGATTCCAAAGACATTAATAATGCCTGGATGAATTCTCCCAGCCATCGCGCCAATATTTTAAATAATAAATTTACTGAAATTGGAATTGCGACTGCCACAGGAGTCTATCGGGGGCGGGAGACGACTTTCGTCGTCCAATTTTTTGGCAAGCTTGCCCGTAATGCTTCGCATAGCGAGGCAGGCGGGCCGGCTCGCAATGTTGTATCAGCGCCATCACAGCCGACCATTGCTTCGGTGAAACCGACCACAGTGATTCCTGCGCAGCCGATAAATCAACCGGTCAAGCCAATCGTTTCCGGCGTGGCGAGTACGCCGGCTTCGGTTAAGGCGGAGGCAATAGAAACTCCCATCGAGTCCGTTATTCCTCAGCAAGGCGATGAAGCGGCGGTTAATTCTACGCCGGTTAGTTCGCCGCCGGAAGAGATGTTTGTTGTTGTGGAGGATGTGCCGGTTACAGGAGATCTAAGCCAGGAAAAAAGCGTGGTCGACCCACCGGCGGCAGCGCCGCAAAACGATTTCATCTCTTCTTTTAAAACCGTTTTGACTTCTCCGCGCGTAATCATTAATTTGATTTTTATTATTTTGGGCGGGATTGTCTTTTTGGCCCTGCTATTGAAATTGCTTAGTCGAACCGGCATTCAATATGCCGCCCCTATTTTCAACGGGTTGTTGATCTTGGTCATCCTTATTTCTCTATTCTATTTTAACCACTACCTATTGATTGCCCGGGCGCAAATATTTTAAAAGCGGTGTCGATTTGGGTCCGGTGAGCTTGACAGGATATCATATATGATATCCTGTTTTTAGTTTAGGAATGCAATTTGCTATTTGAAGGAGAAAGCTCCATGGCTAAACCAGAAATGCCGCTGGAATATGCAGCCGACCTTCTCCGCGCATGCGCCGCGGACATCCTAAACGACCAAGGCGCCGGCGATGCCGAAATAAGTTGGTGCCGAGGTGAAAAATTAGCAGCCGACGGCTACTTTGGGGGCATAGCACGCTATGTCGTTCTTCAGGAAACCGAAGACTTCGCGCCCACAGTTTTTATGGGGGACGACGCCCAGAGTCTCCGCTACCTCGGCAAAAAAGGTACCTTTCACTACAATGACGGAGGCGAACAGCGCCTTCCATAAAGATGGCGTGACACCCACGGCCGCGCGGACAACCGCATGGCCAATTTTTTTATGAAAATTTATTTTAGTCTCCATTCACATCTTCTCTTTTTGTCGGGGGATTGACTTTCTCATTCTCTGTCTCGAATATTTTTTCGCCTGTGGATAACTTTCCAGAAATTGCGGAATCAGGCGGTTTTTTATAAGTTGACCCCAGTTTGTATAAAGATTAAAATAAAGACATAGTGAGGAAGAAATGCGTGATATAATTTCCCTCCGCAGTATTGTGGAGGGCGATTCATTAACGACAATAATGGTTACACACCTAACTAAATCTTCAAAAAACAAAATAGCCCAAATTCAAAAGCGTGATGGCTGGTTGAGTGATTTTGATCAGGAAAAAATTGTCAGCGCGATTCATAAAGCTCTAACAGTGACTACCAAGAAGGATGGACGGGAAGCAAGGCAACTGTCGGACAAGGTCGTTGCGCTTTTGAACCGGCGTTTTAAAAAAGGAGAAGTTCCCAAAATTGAAGAAATCCAAGACATTATTGAGGAGGTTTTAATCTTGGAGGGCTACACCGAAACGGCCAAGTCGTTTATTCTTTACCGCGAACAGAGAAGGAGAATTCGCGAGTCTTCCACGGCGATTGACGAATCCTTGCAGATGGTCGACCAATATATTCAGGAGTTGGATTGGCAGGTCAAAGAGAACGCCAACATGGCTTATTCCCTGCAAGGATTGAACCATTATGTTACTTCAGCGGTTACTAAAAAATATTGGTTGGACAAGGTTTATCCTAAAGAGATTAGAGAGGCGGCGAAAGGCGGAGATTTTCATATTCATAATCTGGATTGTCTCGGTCCTTATTGTATGGGCTGGGACCTCTATGACCTTTTAATTAAAGGATTCGGCGGAGTACCGGGTAAGGTTGAGTCAAAGCCAGCCAAACATTTGCGAACCGCTCTTGGACAGCTAGTTAATTTTTTGTACACGCTTCAGGGAGAGGCGGCTGGCGCGATTGCCGTTAGCAGTTTTGATACCCTGTTGGCTCCTTTTATCAGATATGACAACTTGAATTACCAGCAGGTGAAACAGGCCTTGCAGGAGTTTGTTTTCAATTGCGCCACCCCCACCAGAGTCGGTTTTCAGAATCCGTTTACCAATGTTACCCTAGACATTACCCCGTCGCCCACTTTGGCTCACCAGCCGGTGGTTATCGGGGGGTTGCCTCGCAAGGAAACATACGGAGAATTTCAGGAGGAAATGAAGGTTTTTAGCCGCGCTTTTTATGAAGTAATGATGGAGGGTGATGCCAAGGGCAGGGTTTTTACCTTTCCTATCCCGACGATCAACGTGACTAAAGATTTTCCGTGGGATGACCCGGCCTTGGATACAATGTGGGAGGCGACGGCTAAATATGGCATCAACTACTTTAGCAACTTTATTCAATCTGATATGAAGCCGGAGGACGTGAGAAGCATGTGTTGTCGATTGAGGTTATCAAATAAAGAGCTTCACAAACGGGGCGGCGGGCTATTCGGTTCTCAGCCGTTGACTGGCAGTATTGGGGTGGTGACGATTGATATGCCGAGAATCGGCTATCTGTCAAAAACAAAAAAAGAATTCTTTGGGCGGTTGTGCAAGGTTATGGATCTCGCCAAAGAGAGCCTGGAGATCAAAAGAAAAGCGCTGGATAATTTTGTCGAGAAGGGTCTTTATCCTTACTCCAAATATTATCTGGAGGGTGTTAAGAAGATGCGTGGCAGCTATTGGGGAAATCATTTTTCCACCATCGGTTTGGTCGGCATGAATGAAGCGCTGCTTAATTTTTTGGGCAAAGATATCGGGTCGCCGCAAGCCAGAAGGTTTGCCTTGGAAATTTTGGATTTTATGCGCGACAATCTTGTGAGATATCAGGAAGAAACAGGGAGCCTTTATAATTTGGAAGCGACGCCAGCGGAGGGAACGTCGTATCGTTTGGCTATCCAAGACCAAGAACAATATCCGGACATAATTACGGCTGGAACCAAAGAGCGGCCATACTACACTAATTCCACCCAATTGCCGGTCAATTATACCGATGATATTTTTAAGGCGCTCAAACTTCAGGACGATTTACAATGCAAGTATACGGGCGGGACTGTTGTCCATCTATTTTTAGGAGAACGTCTTACCGATACCCAGGCCGTAAAAAGTCTGATCAGAAAGGTTTTTGAGAAATTTCATTTGCCCTATATCACTCTTACTCCGAGTTTTAGCATTTGCCCGGTTCACGGCTATTTGTCCGGCGCGCATTTTGATTGTCCGAAGTGCGTTATTAAGCAGCCTTGCGAAGTTTATTCCCGTATCGTCGGTTACATTCGTCCGGTTCAGCAGTGGCATAAAGGCAAGCAGCAAGAATTTGCAGAGAGGAAGGTTTTTAAACCGAAAGTTTAAAAAGCGTTTTCTATAATCAAACAAAAAGTCGCTCTTGTGGCAATTTTTTGATATAATGGAATTAATTGTGAGAACAAAGATGCGTCTGCTGTGGCAGTGTAGTGGGGGCTCTGTGGACAGCGCGAATAATGTTAAATTTTATGAAAATAGGCGGTTTGCAAAAATTAACTTTAATTGATTATCCGGGTAAGGTGGCGGCTACGGTTTTTACCGTTGGCTGTAATTTTTTCTGTCCTTTTTGCCATAATCCTGACCTGGTTTTGTTGAAGAAAAGCGAACAATATCCTTTCTTGAGCGAAGAGCAATTCTTCTGGTGGCTGGAAAAAAAGCTGGGATTATTGGATGGCGTTTGTATTTCCGGTGGCGAGCCGACTATTCATAAGGATTTACCAGATTTTATAAAGGAAATTAAAAGCCTGGGATTTATTGTGAAGCTGGATACCAATGGCAGCAATCCTGAGATGCTGGAATATTTGATAAAAAATAATTTAATTGATTATGTGGCAATGGATATTAAGGCGCCGATCAATAAATATTCTAAATTCTATCGTTTGGCAACTAATGTCGCGGCCATTAAAAAAAGCGTCAATTTGATTTGCCAGTTGGCGGATTACGAATTCCGGACAACGGTTATTCCCGATTTTCATAAAAAAAGAGATTTTACCGAGATCGGCGAGTGGCTGATGGGCAGCAATAAATACGTGCTTCAGCAGTTCCGGCCGGAGAAAACGCTTGACCCGGCATTCGCTGATGTCAGACCGTATTCCGACGAAGAGCTGAAAAGTTTTTGCGAGGGATTAAAACCTTATTTTAAAAAGTGCGAGGTGAGATTGTAGCGCGAATTATGAATTGGAAAGCATGAATTTAACTAAATCCAGAATCTTTTTTTACTTCTGCTTGTCTTTTGTGGGGGGCGTGGCAATCGCTTCCTTTTTTAAAATTCCTCAAGTTTTGATCGGGATTTTTTTGATTATGGCGACTATCGCGGTGGTCATATCGTGGATGAAGCGTTGGGAGGTAGTCGTTTTCGGGTTATGTTTGTTCTTTCTATTGTTTGGTATCTGGCGTTTCCAGTCGGTTCTGTTGCCAGCTGGGAATAACATTAGCCATTACGCGGACGGCAAAACAGCTGTCTTTTTGTCCGGCGTGGTCGCCGCTGAACCGGACGTGCGGGCGGATAATGTTAGGTTGAAAATTAGAGCTCAAAAGCTTGTCCTGAACGGAGCCGAAGGGCTTATTTTGATTGGGGCGGATAAGGGCATTTCGGTTTCTGGTTATACGCTTGTCATGGCGGAAAAGTATCCGGAGTATCGCTATGGGGATGAAATAGAATTCAGAGGCAAGTTGGGTGTACCTAAAAATTTCGAAGACTTCGATTATAAGGCGTATCTGGCTAAGGATGATATTTATTCGGTGATGTATTATCCGGAAACAAGACTGCTGGGAAAAAACAAGGGCAATTTTGTTCAGGCAACGCTTTTTAAAATTAAAGATAGTTTTAAAGAAAATTTGTCGCGGGTTTTGCCGGAACCACAGGCTTCATTGGCCGATGGCTTAATTTTGGGAGAAAAAGCGACTCTGCCCGAAGATTTGGTTAATAATTTTAACACAGTCGGCGTTACCCATATTATTGCTCTTTCTGGTTTCAATATTACAATTATTGCCGAGTCTTTGAGGCGTTTATTCGATAGCCTGATGATTTCCCGGCGTTATTCTTTTTGGCTGGCCATCTTTTTGATTGTTGGTTTTGTGATTATGACCGGCGCTTCGCCTTCGATTGTCCGGGCAGCGGTTATGGGTATCTTATTGATTTTAGCTCAGAAAACCGGTCGGCTTTACAGCATCCGCAACGCGCTAGTTTTTGCCGGTATGGCAATGATTTTTTTCAATCCTAAAATTCTGCGCTTTGATCTGGGGTTCCAACTTTCTTTTATGGCTACTTTGGGTCTGGCTTATATCTCTCCGCTTTTGGAAAAATATCTGGAGTGGCTGCCAAAAAAATTCGATTTGCGCGGTATTGCCGGAGCGACTCTGGGCGCGCAATTAGCCGTTTTGCCCCTGATCCTTTATAGCTTCGGCCGCTTGTCTTTGATCGCGCCGGTTGCCAATCTTCTGATTTTGCCGATAATTCCCTTGGCGATGCTCTGGGTTTTTTTAGGCGGCGCCGCTGGTTTCGTCTGGTATTGGTTTGCCCAATGTTTTGGTTGGGTCTCATGGCTGTTTTTAACTTATCAGATAAAAATCGCCGCGCTTTTGGCAAAAATCCCTTATGCCGCTGTTGGTTTAAAAATAAACTGGATTTGGCTGGTTGTTTTGTATTTGATTTTGTGGGCAGTGGTTATAAGAGCATGCCCCCGCCTTAAAAATGAACCTTCGCCCCGCCGAGCGGGGCGGTTTCGCGAATAGAAAATGAAAAACGCGAGGTAATGGTTTAGCCGAGAAGCGGAACACCATTGACAGGAATTCGTGAAAAGGGCTAAGGAGATTGGAGAAATCGAAGACCTGGGCCGGCTTGGCAGAGAGGCATCTTTTTTTTCGATGAAGTCCAGTGCTGGCTTATGAAAACATGGCTTAGCGGGCAGATGACCATGGAATTAAAAGTGTCGGTCAAAAAGCCGATAGAAGAGCTTTTAAAAAAAATCAAAGCGAGGCGAGATGAGGCGAGGGCGGTTAAATAAATCGCAACAATCGCAGTGGCGGAGCAATCCGCCGCTTTTTTATTCTTTGATTTTGTAAAAAATGATGGTAAGATGGAGGGGTCGCGAAAATCAATTGTCATTCCTACGCCACGCCTACGGGTGGTCACCCGAAGGGCGAAAAGCAGGAATCCAGCAGGGGGGTTGGTGGTGTCTGGATTCCGCATCAAGTGCGGAATGACATATAGATGAATTTAAATCGGCAAAAAATCTTTTTATACATCTTGGGCGCGTTGCTTCTGGGCGCGATTTTGGTTTGGTCAGCGGTCTGGCAGAATGGGACTGCGGCAATTGTCGGTCAGCTTGGCGAAAACAGCGAACTCAAGGTCGACTTTTTTGATATCGGCCAAGGGGCGGCAGTTTTTATTGAGGCGCCTAATCATAGTCGGGTTTTAATTGATGGCGGGCCGGGCAGCCAGATTTTAAATAAGCTGGGCCGGGCAATGCCGTTTTTTGACCGCGAGATCGATGTGGTAATTTTGACACACCCCGACTCTGACCATTTGAACGGCTTGATAGATGTTTTAAAAAAATACCAAGTCGAAGAGGTGGTTGACCCTTGTTTGGCTGAGCCGCAAGCCAATTATCAGGAATTTTTAAGACTGATTGAGGAGAAAGGGATTAACCATCTTTGCGCTCAAGCCGGTCAGAGGATTAAATTGGCCGATGATGTAACGCTGGACATTCTGTTTCCCTTTGAATCTTTGGAGGGTGTGAGTCTGAAAAATACTAACGACAGCTCGATGGTGACGAAGTTAAGTTACGGGCAAAACAAAATTTTACTGACCGGTGATGCCGAAAAGAAAACCGAAATCCAATTGATTAACGCGCAAGCCGATTTAAGCGCCCAGATTCTCCAGGTCGGTCATCACGGAAGCAAAACTTCGACCAGCGCCGAATTTATCCAGGCAGTCCGGCCTCAAATTGCGGTGATCCAAGTTGGCAAAGACAACCGTTATGGCCATCCGCATCAGGAAGTTTTGGACAGACTAAAAAACATTAAAATTTTTCGAACAGATTTGGATGGAGACATAAATTTTTTATGCAGTCTGAAGAGTTGCGAAAGGGGACAGTAACTGGTTGAAACACTCATCCGGGAAAGTTTTGGGCGCTTAACGCGCCTTTTTTGGTTGGCGGGGGTTGACAGAAAATATTCCGCGGAATATCATAAATATGTGTCATAAAGACGCAAAATAAAACAGTAGAACAAAAATTATGGATTTAAGCAGCCCCCGTTATAAAAACCAAGGTGTTCATGTTGATATGGTGGTTTTTACCGTAGACGAACGGCGAGTAAAAATTCTTTTAGTGCGGAGGGCGCGCGAACCGTTTGTCGGGCAGTGGATTCTGCCAGGCGGGGCGGTTTACGATGACGAGTCGGTTGACGCCGCGGCCAAAAGAGAGCTTAAGGAAAAAACCGGTTTAGGAAATATTTATCTTCAGCAATTCCATGCCTTCGGCGACCCTAAAAGAGATTTTCGGAAAAGGATGGTTTCTATCGCCTATCTCGCCCTGATTGATAGGAAGAAAGTTTCGGTGCTTCAAAAAACGCCGAAGACTTTAAATGCGCGATGGGCGGAGGTTGGCAAATTACCGTCTTTGGCGTTCGACCATGGCGAGATTGTGGAATTCGCCATTGGAGAATTAAAGAAAAAATTAATGAATTCCAATATAGTTTTAAATTTATTGCCTAAAAAGTTTACTCTACCCGAGCTTCATAATGTGTATGAAATTATTTTAGGCAAAATGATTGACCGGCGGAATTGTCGAAGAAAATTTTTGCGGCTGGGTTTGATTGAGAAAACTGGACGCCAGGAGAAAGACAGTCTGCGCCGGCCCGCCCGCAACGCTTTGCCAGTCCGCATGACTCGCCTGCCTGAATCGCAATCGTTGCAGGCGGGCGTCAGCGTGTCTGGCGGGCATAGCAATGCGGGCAGGCCAGCGGATTATTACGCGTTTACATCGGTTAAGTATAAAGAGATAGATATTATCTAATATGATTTTTAGAAAAACTAAAAACACGCGCGTTAGATTCGAGAGATACGGAGGGTTCGTCTATATTTTGAATGGAACCAATCAAAGTAAGACCAAAATAACCGATGAAAACGAAGCGTTCCTTTTTTGGTTGGCCGTAAACGGCAAACCTCAATCATTAAACGATAAAATACAAGAATGGATTGCGAAGGGGTATTTAGAGGCGGTTGGACCCGTGCTGTTGCGAGAGGCAAATAAAAATTTATTCTTCGAGCGGAGTCGAGAAGATAAATTTCATCCTAAACCCAAAATAGTTCTCGACAAGCTCGAACAATATTCAAGCAGTGTAGGTTTGAATATAG
>PFOG01000191.1:0-8801 GCA_002792395.1 Candidatus Portnoybacteria bacterium CG_4_10_14_0_2_um_filter_44_20
TCGAGAACTACTAAAACTACTTTCATTCTAATCCGCCACCCTCCGTTTAGTCAAATAAATACAAAAGCCGGAGTTATTTTCCGGCTTAGTTATTTAATGCCAGTGCTGCCAAATAATTTATTCTCTACCCACTTCCGGGTATTCTCGTGCAACACCATCTTTTCTTTTTTCTTTCGATAGAAATTCCTTACTTCGAAATACCTATCGTTCTTTGGTGAAGGCTTGCCCCTTGCCTTGCCGGCGCCAACCCAATCGCAGAACATTTCGACATTATAAGGGTATTCCACTTCGCGCGCGCTGCCGTCAGGCAAAAGCCAATACTGCCAATGATGTTTGCTCCTCGCTTTGTGGCAATTCCATGCCTGATCAAAAGATTCTTTATCTTTCCTGCCGTAATAATAATTCACACACGGCACAAACTGGCTTGGCAAAAATTTATCCCAATCATGCGCCAGGCCCCGCCAAATCAATCCCTCTCTGGCACACTCGGTCATCACATACCACTTATGCCATAAAAGGTGCCAGAAGTACCTTAAGTAGTCCACGCGAGTCTCCTTTTTTTAAAAAGCCACACATTCTTCTTTGATTAAGACAATAACATAATCATTAGAATAAGTCAAAAAAAATTGTGCTGTTTTATTCTTTCTGTTATATTGTAGATACAAAATTAGATAACCATCCCCCATATCTCCGAAGCGGGGGCGGTTTTCGTTAGTTACAGACTATAAATCAGTACAGAAATACAGATTTCTCGATTTCTTGCACGGTTGCGGTGATATTATGAATCATACCGGATCTGTATATCTGTAAATGTCTGTAGTTTGTAACTCATGTTCAAACTCACCTCAAAATTCAAACCCGCCGGCGACCAACCGAAGGCCATAAAAAAACTAATCAGCGGTCTGGATAAAGATTGCCGCTTTCAAACATTGAGGGGCGTCACCGGCTCAGGAAAGACTTTTGCCATGGCAAATGTTTTGGCTTCCTACAAAAAGCCGGTTTTGGTTATTTCGCCCAACAAGGCGCTGGCCGCCCAACTTTATCACGAATATAAAAACTTCTTTAAAAATAATACGGTTTGTTATTTTGTTTCTTATTATGACTACTACCAGCCGGAGGCCTATATTCCCATCACCGACACTTACATAGAAAAAGAAGCAATGATTAATGAAGAAATCGACCGCTTAAGACACCAAGCAACCTCCGCCCTGATGCGCAAAAAAGATGTGATTGTTGTTGCTTCCGTATCTTGCATTTATAATCTGGGCGTTCCCTCAAACTATTTTCAGTCGGCTATTCATCTAGAACTTGGCAAGCCAATAACAAGAGAGGATTTAATCAGACAAATGATAAAAATCCATTTCGAACGAACGAATACAGAAGTAAAACGAGGCTATTTCCGGGTACGAGGCGACGTTTTTGAGCTGATACCCGCTTCGGGCGAAGTAATCAACAGAATAGAACTGAAGGACCAGAAAATTTCCGAACTCGCCATCGTTGACTCCGCCACCAGAAGAATCACGCAACAGCTCAAAGAATTGGCGATTTTTCCGATCAAACATTTTGTCACTACTGAACCAGAAAGAGAAAGAGCGATCAAAGACATCTCGACAGAATCAAAAGCCCGGGTTAAATTTTTTGAAAAAAGAGGCCGGTTTCTGGACGCGGAGAGAATTCTGCGCAGAACAAAAAACGACCTGTCTATGATAAAAACTTTGGGCTACTGTCACGGAATAGAAAATTACTCACGCCACCTAGTAGGAAAATTGCCGGGGGAACCACCCGATACGCTTTTATCGTACTTTCCGTGGCGCGACGGGAAACCTGATTTCCTGACTATTATCGATGAATCACACATCGCTGTCCCGCAAATCAGAGGAATGTTCGAGGGAGACAAGTCAAGAAAAGGAACCCTGATAGAATATGGATTCCGCCTGCCCTCGGCGTTGGATAACCGCCCGCTCAAATTCAACGAGTTTCTGGAAAGAACCGATAAAATTATTTTTACCTCGGCCACGCCGGGACCCTACGAACTGCAAAACTCGAAGCAAATCACGGAAATGGTAATCCGGCCAACTTATTTGGCTGATCCGGAAATAGAAATCCGACCGGTCTTTGACAAAAAGAAAAACCGAAGCCAGATTGATGACATTATTGAAGAAATAAATAAACTTGCTAAAAAGAATGAGAGAATGATTGTTAACACCTTAACAAAAAAAACGGCCGAGGAACTGTCCGACTTCTTAATCAGCAAAAAAATTAAGGCGCAATTTATGCATTCCGAGACAAAAACCCTGGAACGGACAAAAATTCTGACGGATTTTCGAAGAGGCGTTTACGATGTTTTAGTCGGAGTTAATCTCTTGCGCGAAGGCTTGGACTTACCGGAAGTCAGCACGGTCGCGATTCTAGACGCGGACCGGGAAGGATTTTTGCGCAGTGAAACTTCCCTAATTCAATTGATGGGCCGCGCGGCCAGAAATGTACGGGGAAAAATCGTTTTGTATGCCGACGTGATGACCAGCTCGATAAAAAATGCCGTTCGCCACGCTGACCGAATCCGCCAGATTCAGCTCGCCCACAATAAAAAACGCGGCTTAACGCCGAGAGGAATTAAAAAAGAGGTAGAAGAATTAATTAAAATCGGAGAATAATCACCTATAACTGTTTCAGAAATGAAAATGCCGCTTCGGTTTGAAACGGCTTAGATTACGAACTTGTGCAAAAAAAGATAAAAAACCAGACTGACAATATTGATGCAAAAACCCGGCAACAAAACGAACCAAAGGGATTCGGCGATGGTCCACCCCAAGATCAATCCCCCGAAAACCGGCATGAGCGGAACCGCGACGGAAAAAGATAGAAGCAGTTTATATTCATACTTGCCCTTTTCCACGAAAGACCCAAGCCAGACTACTTTCATCCGGTTGAACAAAGATCTCGTTTCGCCATAAAAAGATCGCGCTAAAATAGCAGCTATTATGACAAACCCGAGCCAGCCCAACCCTCCGTATCCCAAAACAAAAGCGCACAACCAGATTCCCAGCAAAGGCCTGATTATATACACGTTTTACCTCACCCCATCAAAGTACTTTATCTAAAGGTATTAAAAATTTCTTGCGATGTCAAACACCAATGAAAAAGCTGTCCCCGAAAGGACAGCGATAGAAAATTTCTCTTCCGCCAATTAGCTTTTATGAAATATCCGCCTAAATCTTAATTTATCCGTTCCGTCCAGGGAATTATCTCTATTACCCGGCAATTGAAAGTGGCTATTTCTTTGTGCCAGTCGCAGACGGCGGGAAAGAAAAATTTTCCCATCTCCGTTTCGACAACCACAGGCTTGCCTCGGCCGTGAACGGTAAAACTATCAACTTTTATTTCTTTCATGTCCTGCGCCGAACCGACATAAGCTTTCTTTTCGCCAGATTCCAACGAGAAAATGATAAAAAATCGTTCTTTATCGATCTTGCCGAAAAATTCCACAATGCAATTATCCGGCAAACCGGACACTACAAACCTATATGAGTCACAGTAGATTCTCATGAGACCATCCCCCCTCGTTTCCCACCCCTTACGGGCAATTTGTGACTTTAAAAGAACATCAAAATTTCAGAATCCGCCCATCTTTGCTTCCATCTACCGACTGGTAACCACCCTAAAGACGGCGAAGCACTTTTGTAAAATAATATCATACATAATAAAAATGTCAATGCGAGAAGATAAAATTATCATTAAGGGCGCTCGAGTCCATAACTTGAAAAATGTCAGCCTCGAGCTGCCGAAAAATAAATTGATTACCTTCACCGGCGTATCGGGAAGCGGCAAGTCGTCGCTGGCTTTTGATACAATTTTTGCTGAAGGACAAAGACGCTACATCGAGTCCCTCTCACCCTACGCCCGCCAGTTTTTGGGGCAAATGGACAAACCGGATGTCGACAGCATCGAAGGTTTGTCGCCAGCCATTTCCATCAGCCAAAAAGCGCTTTCCCGCAATCCGCGCTCAACGGTCGCCACCATGACTGAAATCTATGATTATCTCCGCGTCTTATTCGCCAGAATCGGAAAACCATATTGTCCAACCTGCGGCCGGGAAATTAAGCGCCTGACAATCGATGAAATGTTTAATCTGGTAACCCAAAAAGCCAAAGAACTAAAAGCCGAATATTTAATGATATTTTCTCCGGTTGTTCGCGGCCGGAAAGGAGAATACTATCAGCTTCTGTATGATTTTCTGCAAAAAGGCTTCTCCGAGGCGCGAATAGACGGAAAAATACATTCCCTGCACGATAAAATAGTCCTCTCACGCTATAAAGCGCACGATATTGATATTGTCATCGACAAAGTAATACCCACCGACGAAAGCCGGCTTTTCGAGGCGCTTGAAAACGCGCTGGATTACAGCAAGGGATTGGTTATTGCTACTTTCACGTTAGAATCAAGCGCGCTGAAGCCGAGGACAGACCTCGGCAAAATGCCGAGGTCTGTCCTCGGCGGACAACAATATGAAATCCTCCTCTCTTCCCGCCTTTCCTGCCCCATCGATGGTTTCTCTTTCAGCGAAATAGAACCAAGAACATTCTCTTTTAACAGCCCTTACGGCGCCTGCGAAGCTTGTCACGGCCTGGGAAAAGAAAGCTTGTTCTCCGATGAGCCGTGCGTAATTTGCCATGGTAAACGCCTCAAGCCAGAAGCGCTGTCCGTGAAGATACACCAGAAAAACATCAACGAAATCGTTTCGTTAACCATTGAAGACTGCTACGAATTTTTTATCGCCTTTGAAGAAAAATTGGCCGAGAAAGAAAAAATACTCTCGCGCGGCCTAACTAAAGAAATTATCTCAAGATTGGGATTTTTACTGGAAGTCGGCCTGGATTACATAGCCCTTAGCCGGGAAGCATCAACCCTTTCCGGCGGCGAAGCGCAAAGAATGCGCCTGTCAAGCCAGATCGGCTCCATGCTTTCCAATACGCTCTATGTTTTAGATGAACCGACCATCGGTCTGCACGAAAGAGACACGGAAAAGCTGTTGAAGACGCTTAGAGGACTGCAAGACCTGAATAATACAATTATTATCGTTGAACACGAAGAAAGAATGATTAAAGAATCCGATTATTTGGTAGACTTGGGGCCGGGCGCCGGCATTGAGGGCGGAGAAATCGTGGCGGCTGGTGAAACGAAAGAATTGATCAAAGACAAAAAACAGAAATCCTTAACCCTGGATTATCTTCGGAAAGACCGGCAGATAGAGATTCCCCCTCGGCGCACAAAAATAACGGAAAAATTAAAAATCATCGGCGCGCGGAAGAACAACTTAAAAAATATCGACGTGGAGATCCCTTTGCGCAAACTAATTTGCATAACCGGCGTTTCCGGCAGCGGAAAATCCAGCCTCTTTGAAACGCTTTATAAAAACGCGGTCAGATTAATTTACAGGATACCGGAGCCACTCGAAAACGTCTCTAAGCTTTTAGGCACCGAATACATCAGGCGCATTGTGGAAATAAGCCAATCGCCGATCGGCCGAACCCCACGCTCTAATCCGGCCACCTACACAGGTATCTGGACACCGATCAGGGATTTCTATACCTCCCTGGAAGACGCCCGCGCCCGGGGCTACGGCAAAAGCCGATTTTCTTTCAATGTTAAGGGCGGCCGCTGTGAGGCCTGCCAAGGAGCCGGCTATAATCTTGTTGAAATGCACTTCCTTCCGCCAGTCTTAATTCAGTGCGAAGTCTGCAGGGGCAAAAGATTCAACAAGGAAACATTGGAAGTAAAATATGAACCCCATACAAGCGCAAGCGCTATACGGGGCAAGGGAAAGAACATTGCCGACATCTTAGACTTAACCGCCACCGAAGCGCTGGATTTTTTCAAAGATATCTATCCGGTTGCCGAAAAACTAAAAGTCTTGGAGGATATCGGTTTGGGCTATATCAAGCTCGGACAAAGCGCCACCACCCTATCTGGCGGCGAAGCGCAGAGGGTCAAATTAGCAAAAGAGCTTTCCGAACACGCCACAAAAACCGTTTATCTCCTTGATGAACCAACAGTTGGCTTGCACTATCACGACGTTGAACTTCTGATCGCAATCCTGCAAAAACTGATCGAACGCCAAAACACCGTCATCCTCATTGAACATAACCTGGAACTGATCAAAGTCTGCGACCACATTATTGACCTGGGTCCGGAGGGCGGCGACAAGGGCGGGAAGGTCGTGGCCACCGGCCGGCCGGAAGAAATCGCGCGAAACAAAAATTCGTACACCGGACAATATTTGAAAAAAGTGTTATAAAAAGGTCGTCGATCGGCCACGGTAACGATGCCCATTTCGTTAGGCGTCAGGCGGCAACGAGAAGACGAGACGATAGACACAACCGCCAGACGTAACGGGCCTCATGGCCGATTAACGCTAAACGATTCCATGAACAAAATCAATCTCAAAAAATTTCCTCTCTCCCCCGGTGTTTACCTGTTTAAGGATTATAAAAACAGGGTTATTTACGTTGGCCGAGCGACCGTTTTAAGAAAAAGGGTTGCCAGCTATTTCGCCAAACAGCTGGCCGACCCCCGAATCGCCCGAATGGTCAACGAAGCCAAGAAGATCGATCTTCGAAAAACTGACAATCTACTAGAGGCGGTTATTTTAGAAGCAAACTTAATAAAGAGATACTGGCCGAAATATAATATCCGCGAAAAAGACGATCGCTCGTTCATTTACATTGTTATTCCCAAAAAAGAATGGGCATATCCATTAATTATCCGCGGCCAGCAATTAAACAAGCGCAAACCGCAGAAGGCGCATATTTTCGGCCCCTTTAAAAGTTATTCAACCGCCAAAAACCTTCTTCTAATTTTGCGAAAAATATTCCCTTGGAGCACCTGTAGACCAAGCCAAACGAGGCCATGTTTTTACTATCAAATCGGCTTGTGCCCGGGAAAATGCGCAGATGCGATCAGCGAAAAAGAATATAAAAAAATAATCAATAGCTTGATTCTTTTGCTAAAAGGCAAAAAGGATAGTGTCCGAAAAATCCTCAGAAAAACCGCTCCGTACAAACTGAAATTCTTAAACCGCATCGATGATTCGATTTTGATAACGAAAGAAAACAGCCCTTGGGAGAGCGGCTCTCCCGACGAGAACCGCTCTCTTCGTCTTGGCAGAATAGAGGGCTACGATATCTCGCATTTCGCCGGCAAAGAAACCGTGGGGGCAATGATTGTTTTCCAGAATAATGAATTTGATAAAACCCGGTACCGCCTGTTCAAAATCCGCGCCGCCAAACCTAATGATGATTTGGCGGCCATTGAAGAAATGATCGGACGGCGGCTGAAAAACAAAGAATGGCCATATCCAGATCTAATCCTTGTTGACGGCGGCAGAACGCAGATTAAAACCGCCGAAAAAGTTTTAAGCATGCATCGATTAAATATTCCGGTGGCGGGCATCGCGAAACCGGCGCGCTACTATGGTTATTCTGAGCGCGGTAAAAGATCTCCTATTCATAATAGATGGGATTCTTCGCCTTCGGCTCAAAATGACCGCCGTGAAGATAAACTCGTTTTCGGCAAAATGCAAAAATCCCTCAAAACCCTCATTTCTCTCTCCTTGCCCCAGCTTCTTAAAATCCGCAACGAAGCGCACAGATTTGCCAATTCGTTAAGAAAGAAACTGTTAAGAAAGAAAGTTAAAACAGCTCCCGTTTAAACGGGAGCTGTTTTAAAACGCGAGAGAATTAATTATTAAGCGCAGCTTGCCCTCCCACCTTTGCCTTCAGCCACCCGTCAGATTTGAACTGACGACCTGCTGTTTACAAAACAGCTGCTCTGCCGCTGAGCTAGGGTGGCAAAGGTGGGAGGGCGAGCGTGAGCGTTCCGCTCACAATTAAGCGTAGCTTGCGTGAGCGTTCCGCTCACAATATCCCCGGGACAGGAAATTTTGAGAATAATTCCTCAACTTCCTTCTTGAGATTAGCCAGATAATCTTCGTCCTGATAATTTTTAAGCGCCCCAACTATCCATTTGCCTATTTGCTCCATTTCCTTTTCTTTCATTCCTCTGGTGGTAGCCGCTGGCGTGCCGAGCCGGATACCGCTGGGTTTCAGCGGAGGATTAGAATCGTCAGGGATAACCTGTTTATTGACGGTGATGGAAATTTTATCAAGTATCTGCTCAGCCACTTTCCCATCAATGCCGAAACTTATCATAGTATCGGCCACCATCATATGATTATCTGTCCCATCGGTTATTAACTTTGTTCCATTTTCCATTAATGTTTGCGCCAAAATCTTGGCGTTTTTAAGAACTTGTTGCCCATAATCTTTGAATTCCGGCTGGAGCGCCTTACCCAATGCCACGGCAATGGCCGCAATCGTCTGCATATGCGGCCCGCCTTGCAAGCCGGGGAAAACCGATCTATCAATCGCTTCCGCATATTTTTCCCGGCACAGAATCATCGCACCGCGCGGACCGCGAAGAGATTTATGGGTGGTTGTCGCGACTATATCAAAGCCGTAATCAAACGGATTCCGCATCGCGCCCGCCGCTATTAATCCACCAATATGAGCGACATCAGCAAATGCAATCGCGCCCACCTCGTCAGCCACTTTCTTAAAATCGGCATAATCGTAGTCGCGGGGATAAGACGTGTAGCCACACATCACAATTTTCGGCTTAACCTCTTTGGCAATTTTCATCAGTTCATCAAAATCAATCTTGCCCTTTTTGTCGGGACAAGTTTTGTAGCGGACAAAGTTAAAAACTTTGCCCATGTGCGAAACCGGCGCGCCATGGGTTAGATG
>PFOG01000191.1:9346-14155 GCA_002792395.1 Candidatus Portnoybacteria bacterium CG_4_10_14_0_2_um_filter_44_20
CGTCAGTTCGCCGCAATAACCGGGCGCGCAGGTAGCGGTAAAGATCATCATGCCGGACCGGAAAATCGTCGTCCGCGGAGTGAATAAAATTAAAATATCCTCCGGAGTATTAACTTTCTCAATGGTCTTCATTAAATAATAGGTTTTGGGCTTGAAAATAAAACTGGTTTTCTTTTTAGGATTATATTTGGCGACAAGCTTAACATCGGGCGTTTTCCTCTCCTCCACCCCCAAAAAGCTTTTTTTTGTTTTAAAAGTATAAACTTCGCCCAATCGCAAATCAAACCCGGCGCCTTCCGGGTTTGTTAGTTCGCGCTCCGACAGATTCTCCACGAGCTTCTTTGTTTTGACTAATTTTAAGAGTTGATCAACGCCTAAAATCATAATCTAACTACGAAATACGAATTTTTTACGAATATACGAAAACCCTGTTTATTTTATTTATCCCTTTCGTATTTTCGTATTTTTAATATCTTGTAGCAAGGCCACACACTATCATTTTTTATTTATAATCTTTAATTGTTCCTGGAATCTCTTCTCCAAATCTTCGTGTATCTCCTGATGAAACCTATCATCATACCCCTTAACCAGCGCCTGAATCATACCACAAGGTTTCTCCTCCAGGCAAAAACCGACAGCCTGGCATTTAGGAACAAGATGGTTCGCCAAATAACCCAACCCTTTTTCTTTTAAAAGATTTTTTATCATAACTACCTCTTTTCTGCTCAATAAACGCATTTCTTCTTCGGCCGTTGAACAAATACGGATAGGATAGTAACCACTGATCAAATTAAACAAATTATATTCCTGCAAAACATCAACCTTCAGGGCGCGCGGAAGAACAAAGAGCGCGTCTGGCGGCTTAACGCCAAGCTTTATCATTTGATTATAGGCATTAAAAGAGTCTAATCCCCGCTCTAACCAGGCATACAAAAAATTTTCGTTGGCGGCGATAGATCGCGGAATAGAATAAACCTGCCCAAGTTTATCGATGGCTTTTTTATCAAGCTTTCTCTGCTGAACCTGCTTCTCGTATTTCTTAAAAACCCTGGCCGCCCTATCAACGCAATAATAGATAGATTCAACAACCATCGGCACGGTCCGATGCCTTTTTTTCTCGCCCCAAACGCGCAAAACTACCGTCGATAAAATTTTTATATTGGCCGACAAATGATAATCGCGGGCAATCTGATTTCGCTTCAATAACACCTGATACCAGTTTTTCTTGATGCCCCCTTTGTCCTTGATCATCTTCTGGATATCTTTATTCAGATCATTCAACCGCTTTTTTAAGTTTGGCGTATCAATGAAATCTGCCGAGACAATGGTGGTTTGCTCTCCGACCCTTCTCTTTTTTATCAGATCGCGCACAACATTTGAAGGAATGGGATTTCTAAAAATATTCGGGTAAGGATACGTGTTCCTCGGCGCGACGGTCCGGGTAGCGTAAAGCAAGTCTACGCCATAATTCTTGAGCTGCGCTTCTATTTTCTCCAGCAGCAACCCAATCTCTTCCGGCATCCAGTCTTTCTCGGCTTCCCATTCCCGCTTCAGAGCGATTATAGATTCCAGTGGAAATTGGAAAATACCAGTGCCGTAAACTCCGAACTGAAGCGTTTTACTGGCTGCGTCTTTTTGCACGTCCTCCGCCAATAAAAAATTCGACAAGTCGATATTCGCCTCGGAATTCCTTTTATATATTTCTTTTGCTTTTGGTCTGGCGGAAATGGTTGTCGGATAAATAATGTCTTCCCGACTGGTATCGGTTCGCCTGCCCGAAGCCATCAGCGCGGAGGCAAAAATCATTGAGGTTAATCCGGAATCCAAAAACTTACTGCCTTCATAAGAAAAACAAATGACCGGCGTCGTAGCAATCGAGGCGTGCCCCCTCAAAGACGATTTCTTCATTATTCGCTGGATTCTCTTTCCGCGATCCATGCCCCTTTCGACGCCATCTTGATGCAACTGCTGAACCGATCTGCCCTTAAATACCAGAAGCGAAGATAGCGAGACTATCTCTTGGGGACTTAAAATTCCTGTCTTGTCTTCAAGAACAGGAATAATGCCTAAAAATGTTACGTTGAGATCTTTGGTAGTGCGCATTCGAACTGCTTACTGCTTACAGCCTACCGACTACCGTAAATTAAAACCGTAGTCCGTAGTCAGTGAGCAGTCGGCAAATCTTAACGGCTATCCGCATTTTTATTAAATCGACTGGCAGCGGCAGAATTTTGGTCATAATACCTGTCTTTCGGGCAATAAGGCCGAGCGGCCGGACCAGATAACGTCTCAAAAGTCATGGCGCAAATCCGCATACCGGCATAGAGAACCACCGGCATAATCCCCAGATTGCCAAGTTCCATCACCGCCTTGCCCGTCCAACCAGGGTCGAACCTGGCCGCGGTCGAATGCACCACAACACCCAGGCGCCCCAAAGAGCTCCTTCCATCCAGCCGCCCCATAATATCATCCGACAAAATGATTTCCTCTTTGGTAACGGCGACCGCAAAACCTTTCGGCTGAAGAATAAATGGTTGATTATCGACAATGTGCACTTCCTCCATTATATTTTCAAAATCTACGGGCTGTTTCAGGTCGATAAACGGATACTGGCTAGGCTTGAAAATCTTGAAAACGTTGCCTAAATGCAAATCAAGGGAACAAGGACCAAGTTGTGCCTTAAAATCGGGCAAAGGAGAAATCTTTATTTTGCCCTCTTTGATGTATTTTAAAATATCGCGGTCTGAGAGAATCACCTCTTCGAAATCCGAAACACGAAGCGCGAAATCCGAAACAAATCATAATGTTCAAAATCCCAATACTCCAACCAATTTGGATTATTAGAACATTCGATATTCTAATTTGTTTCGAAATTCGAAATTCGAAATTCGAAATTTAGTCTACGACTTCCATCCCCATGCTCCTCGCTGTTCCTTCAACGATTTTCATCGCCCCTTCAATATTTTCCGCGTTCAGATCGGGCAACTTGGTTTCCGCAATTTCGCGAATCTGCGTCCGGGTTACCTTCCCCACCTTATTTTTATGGGGCTCACCCGAACCCTTCTCAATTCCCGCCGCCTTACGCAACAAATCAGAAGCTGGCGGAGTCTTCAACTTAAACTCATAGGTTCTGTCTTCGTAAACCGTAATTTCAACGGGAACTATAGCCCCCATCTTATCTTTCGTCGCGTCGTTGTAGCGCGAGCAAAATTCTCCCAGGTTAAGACCGTGCGGCCCCAGGGCTGTGCCTACCGGCGGCGCGGGAGTCGCTTGACCAGCGGGAATTTGAAGTTTAATAATTGTTTTAATTTTTTTCGCCATGTTTATAGAAGCTAATTTACGCCAAGAAAAACACGCTAATTTACGCTGGCTGATTTTTCCGGGCTTTATCGTATATCCGACGCTTAAATTCTAATTTTTGAGGACTGAAATTTATCAAAAAACCTAATTTATACGGACTGGCTTTTAAATAATGCCAAAATTGTCTTTCGTCTTCCTTGGTTATAACGGGCGGTACGCCCGATATATCGAGCATCGTGCTCGCTATAAATGGTTTACATTTTATCGCGATAAGTATGATTCCATTTACGATCTTATCGGGTATATAAGTGCCTAATTTTTCTCCTCGAAAATAAATATCTATCCTCTTCTGACTTTCCACCTTATAATCTCTTCCCCGCAAGGTAATTTCTAATGCTTTATCAACTATGGCCTCTTTAAAAGAGCCCCCAAACTCTTGCCAGACCTCTCGGCACGCCTCAATTATATCATAACTCTCCTTCTCGTATAAAAAATCATCTCTTTTCTCTTTCATTGGCGTATTTTTGGCGATTAATTTAGGTAGCGTAAATTGGCTTCTATATTTTCTTCACTTGTAAAAAATCCAGCTCTACTGGCGTTTCGCGACCAAACATTGAAACCAACACCTTAACCCGCCCCTTCTCTTCATCAATTTCGGAGACATTGCCGTCAAAATCCTTAAAGGGTCCGTCGGTTATTTTTATCGGATCGCCAACGGCAAATTCAATCTTATACTTGGGCTCTTCGACACCCATTCGCTTTTGTAAATTATTTATCTCATCTGAAGAAACCGGGATTGGCGTGGTCCCCGAACCAACGAAACCGGTCACGCGCGGTGTATTGCGAACCACATACCACGAATCGTCGGTTACCACCATCTCCACCAAAACATAACCCGGGTAAATCTTCTCTTCTATCGTCTTCCGCTTCCCCCCTTTAATCTTAATCTTCTTTTCGGTCGGAACAATAACATTGAAAATTTTATCCTCCATGCTAAAGGACTCGATCCTTTGCTTCAAGTTTCGAGCAACCGCTTCTTCATACCCCGAATAAGTATGAATCACATACCAATTTTTACCTCGCGATACTTGTTTCGCCACTTCATCCGCTTACCGACCACCGCTTACCGACCACCGCCAAAAGTAAAAAGCGGTAGTCTGTAGTCCGTAGACGGTTAGCGAGAAATTACAAATTTATTCAAAAGCCAGGTAAAGACAAAATCGCACCCCCCTAAGAATACGGCCACAACCAAAGAAACCCCGATGACAATCAAGGTATACTTTGTAGTCTCGCCCTTCGTCGGCCAATTGACCTTATTCATCTCCTGATAAGACTCTTGTATAAAAATTTGAATTCTTTTTAAGATATTCATGGTTTGTCTTGTCATTCCCGCGAAAGCGGGAATCCAGTACAGAATAACCCCCCTGCGGAAATCCATTGGATCCCGCATCAAGTGCGGGATAGATTGCTTCGCAATCTATTTAAAAACCCCTCGCGGGGCTTTCTTCT
>PFOG01000039.1 GCA_002792395.1 Candidatus Portnoybacteria bacterium CG_4_10_14_0_2_um_filter_44_20
TTTCGCTTTTCTTTCTTGGGCAAACAATTCCGTTGCCTCGCCTTTTTTGATAAGCTCGGCTCGCAGGTTTTCTATTACGCGTGCTAATTCTTCTCCAGCGAGTTTAACCGCCTTTTTGGTCGTGCCGACAACTTTTAGGGCTTCCTTGTCATAGGCGTCAAGCGAAACCCAGGTGCTGGCGAATTCTTTGATAAGTTCCAAAACCGTTTTGGGGTCAAGCGCGATATGTTCGGGCAGAAGCGTCTGGATGTCCGCCACCGCTTTCATAAACGCGTCGTAATTATGAGCAATGCGCTTGCGGTTGATAGCGTAGCCCTTGGTAATATGTTTACGCAGGGTTTTCGTGGCCCATTGGCGAAATTCAATTGCTCTTTTTGAGTTTGCTCGATATCCAACAGCCAAAATAATATCAAGAGAATAAAAGGCTACGGGTTTATCCGAGTTTGGAATGTGCATTTTTTGCACATTGCTTTTTTCACTAATTTCTCTGTCTTTGAAAATATTACGTATGTGTTTTGTTATCACCGAACGCTCAATTTGAAAAACACTGGCGATTTGCGCTTGCGTTGCCCATATTGTTTCCTTATTAAAATCGCCTCGAAGCTCAATAGCACCCGAGGGAGCTTGATAAATCACTATTTGCTTGTTTTCTTTTCTCTTTTTCATGGGTATTTATATGGCATATATATGCAGAAAAGGTATCGGGTGCCATTTTTGGTCGGCCTGAATTTCTTTGTTTATTTTGTCGGCGACTTCACTTCGACTACGCTCCCCTCGATAAAACTCAGGGCAAGCAGTATAAACCTTTGACATATTATTTTTTCCTCTTCTTAGATTCTATAAGTTTTTTAATTTCGCGGTCAAAGTCGGAAATGTAATTTTTGTCCTGCTCTATTCTGAATTTTTCGTATTCTCCAAACGCTTTATTTTCCGCGTCTTGAGCGCTAATGCTTCCTGCATTTTTCAAAATTCCTTTTCCTAAAATCTTTAGATATTCATCGAGCTTGCTAATCCAATTTTTCATTGACATCGCATGTTCGCTTTTAGCTTGGATTTCGGCAAACGACAAATATGCGTCTACAATGCGATTGAGCATCTCGAGCTCTCGCTCGTTGAGATAATTTTTTGCGATATAAATATCTCGTTGAATTGGATGAAGCCCTGAAAAATTAGTAAGTCCCATTAGCGGTTTCTTACTGTCGGCGCGTTGAGTAATTATTTCAGCGGCGGTTTTCCCGCTCACGGCAAAATGCATTTTATTTTGGACTGTTTTAAAAAACAATTCTGTTTCTTCAGCGTCTTTGCGATAATCAATGCTCGTTGCGTAAATATCAGTCACTTTTTGATACAACATTCTTTCGCTTGAACGAATATCTCGTATGCGTTCCAAAAGTTCCTCAAAATAACGCGACCTATAACCGCCCTGCTTTAAACGCGCGTCATCCATAGTAAAACCCTTAACCATATATTCCTTAAGGCGGTCAGTCGCCCATTGACGAAAAAGCGTACCTCGAGCGGAGTTTACGCGATACCCAACAGCAATAATAACTTCCAGCCCATACATCTTAGTTTTATATTTTTTCCCATCCGAGGCAGTTATTAAAAATTCCTTAATAACTAAATTTTGTTGAAGTTCTCCGCCTTGAAAGATATTTTTAAGATGGATATTGATATTTGCGACCGTTGTGTCAAACAACTCCGCCATAAGCTTTTGCGTCAACCAAACATTTTCGTGCTCGAAACGAACCTCTACGCGGGTTTTTCCGTCTTCTGTTTGATATAAAATTATTTGCGATTGTTGATTATCTTTTTTCATATTGTGGATTTTTCCTTTGGCCTATTCGTATAACTTTACTATAATAGTTAGTCGAGATACAAAATCGTTATTAATATTTAGTATACGAATTTTTTAGCTTTTGGTCAAACAAACAAAAAACCCCGACACAATGTCGGGACAAGTTTTAAATACCTGTTTAGATTATCTTTAATTCCTTGCCGACTTTTATAAAGGCGGTGATAGCTTTGTCGAGCTGCCACTTTGAATGCGCGGCGGAAAGCTGCGCCCGGATTCTCGCCCTACCTTTCGGCACAACCGGGTAGGTAAAACCGATAACGTAAATCCCCTCTTCCAGCATTTTTCCCGCCATCTTAACGGCTAACGGCTCGTCATAGAGCATAACCGGAACAATGGCTGTCTCGCCGGGCACAATGTCGAAACCCGCCGCTACCATCTTTTCTCGGAAGTAAGCGGCGTTTTGCATAACTTTTTTGGGAAGTTCCGGAGATTCATTCAAAATACGCAACGCTTCCAAAGAAGCTCCCACCACGGCCGGCGCCAACGAGTTGGAAAACAGGTACGGCCGCGAACGCTGACGCAACATTTCGATAATTTCTTTTCGGCCGGAAGTACAGCCACCCAAGGCGCCGCCTAATGCTTTGCCCAAAGTGGTAGTGATGATATCAACCCTTCCCATCACCCCGTAATATTCGGCGGTTCCGCGTCCGGTAGGGCCGATATAGCCGGTGGCATGGGAATCGTCAACCATGACCAGAGCGTCATATTTTTCCGCCAAGCCGCAAATTTCTTTGAGGTTGGCAATGTCGCCATCCATCGAAAAGACGCCATCGGTCACAATAATCCGATATTTCCTGCCGGCCGTCTCCCGCAAATGATTTTCGAGCTCACTCATATCCGAATGTTTGTAGCGCAGGCGGACTGCCTTCGATAGCCTGACGCCGTCAATTATCGAAGCGTGGTTCAGCTCGTCCGAAATAATGGCGGAATCGGCATCGAAAAACGGTTCGAACACACCGCCATTGGCATCGAAGCAGGCGGCGTAAAGAATGGCATCCTCGGTGCCTAGAAATTCGGAAATCTTTCTTTCCAGCTCTTTATGGATTTCCTGCGTCCCACAGATAAATCTGACCGAGGAAAGGCCATAACCCCACTTTTCAATTGTTTCCCGAGCGGCTTTTATCAACCGCGGGTCATTAGCCAAACCAAGATAATTATTGGCGCAAAAATTAAGAACTACTTGCCCTCCGACAAGCCGAATTTCAACTCCCTGCGGCGAAGAAAGAATTCTTTCTCTTTTATAAAGTCCCTGCTCTTCCAACTGCTTCAGTGTTTCCCGCAAATCGGATAGGATTTTTTTAGACACGTTTACCCCTCCTCATAATTTACTCGACACGCAGACGTTGCGATAAAACTTCTATCATATCTTGGGTCATTTCAGCTAAATTATATTCCGGTTGCCAACCCCACTCTGCGCGGGCGGCCGAGTCATCCATTTTATTCGGCCAGCTGTCGGCAATCGCCCGCCGGAGCGGATCAATCTCATAAGCCATTTCAAAATCCGGGATATGCTTTCTAATTTCCGCGGCAAGCTCCGCCGGACAAAAACTCATGGCAGAAACATTAAAGGCGTTCCGGTGAATCAGTCGCGACGGGTCGGCTTCCGTCAGATCAATCGCCGCCTTAATCGCGTCCGGCATATACATCATATCCAGATAGGTATTCGGCTTAAGATAACAGGTGTATTTTTTCTTTTTAATCGCTTCGTAGAAAATCTCCACCGCGTAATCAGTTGTTCCGCCACCGGGCAAAGTTACACTCGAAATAATTCCGGGATAACGAACGCTTCTTGCATCAACTCCAAATTTCTTGAAATAATAATCGCGCAACAGCTCGCCGGCTACCTTAGTAGGACCATACATTAGTAAGACCATACATTGTATTTGGCCGCTGAATTGTGTCTTGAGGCGTATTATCAGCCGGCGTTGATGGTCCAAAGGCCGCGATAGAGCTGGGCGCAAAGACTGAACAGCCGCGCTGCCGCGCCACCTCTAAAACGTTATATAAACCATTCATATTCACATCCCAAGCGAGATGCGGATTGGCTTCTCCCGCCGCGGAAAGAATGGCCGCAAGATGATAAATTCTTTCAATTCTGCAAACTTGCACGATAGCGCGTAACTGCCGGACATCAAGACAATCACAAGACACATGCGGCCCAGACCTTAAAAGTTCTTCGCGTGGCCGCTTGCTATGCACGCCCGCCACAACATTATCGTTTCCATACCGCCGCCGCAACGCCATTGTCAATTCCGAACCAATCTGTCCCGCCGCTCCGATTACCAAAATCTTTGCCATATTCTCTCTGCCTCCATCTTTGTTTTGTTTTCAAAAAATCAAAACATTTTTCTTTATTCTTTTCCACACCTACTACCCGTCGTACCAATTTTAATAGAATAAGTCAATCCAAAGCAAAAACAAAAAACCGTCCCGCAATTCTACGGGACGACCTAGCCGTTATTTATAATTTCTCAACCCTGGCGCCCCAGTTCGGCTGACTCCAAAACCGCGTACTCGTCGCCGCCGCGCTGAAGATTACTTTCCATGACTTCAATGCTTTCAACCTTCACCTCAACTGAAAATTGCTGATTGATAACCGGTTTTTGGGGTAAATTCCTCCAATCCATCTGCCTGATCCGAGCCAAGGTTATATGAGGTATAAATTCTTTACCCCCCCCTCCCGCGCCAGGGGAATCGCCTGAATCAAATCCCCCCGGAAAAATCGCTGCTTCCAATATCTGCGTTAAATGAAACAACGGTTCATTTCTTTCACCTTCAAGCCAAATCAGGCGAGGAGCCTTTCCTGGCCCGCCCGCAACGCTTTGCCAGCCCGCATGACTTGCACCCGCCTGCAACGATTGCATTTCGGGCAGGTCAGCATGTCTGGCGGGCGTAGCAATGCGAGCGGGCGGCCCAAGGCAAATGCGCGAGAAATTTAGACTGAATGACTGATACGCCCTCGCTATTTCCTTAACCTTTCGGCAAATATCAAACATTTCGTCATCCGCGACATAGCCGATAAAAATTATCGTCAAATGCAGGCTATTCTTTTTTGTAAACCGGACAGGCAAATCAGCCCACTCCTCTCGGCGGGCGACAAGCTTATTTTTTATGTCTTCCGGCAGATTGATAGCGATAAAAATTCTCTTTTTCATGATTGAATCTTAGCACAAATATTGATAAGATTAAATTACTTTAAATCCGAAGCGCGAAATCCGAAATCCGAAACAATACGAAACGTTCAAAATCATAGTAACCAAAACGTTTTGAACATTTTAAAATTTGCATTTAGAATTTGTTTCGAGTTTCGAAATTCGAATTTCGAATTCATCATTGTTTCTCGTTTCCATCATTCCCGCCGCAAAAATCCTTCTTCCCGCTCCGCAGACCTTAACGTATTTCACTCCCCACGAACTCCCAATGGGTAGTTTGGTTTTAATTCCGTTGAATAAAAAAATCGTGGTCGGGGCAGTTATTGAAACAAAAAATCTGAGCGGCCAAAAAATGGCCCTGAGGCGGGCGGATTTTGAATTAAAAGGCGTCGCGAAAATTCTTACGCCGCTCCCCGTTCTCGATGAAAAACAACTACAGTTGGCGCAATGGATTCATCGATATTACTGGTGCCCGCTGGGCGCGGCGATAAAAATGATGCTGCCGGAAAAAATCCAGAATCCGAGATTTAAAAGCCAAAATTACGACCTAAAAAATGAAACGAGAAACAAAACCGAACAAAAACTGATTCTCGTGCCGGAGATAAACTTGATTGATAAACTTGTCCAACAATACAAGACTGGTGACGCAATTTTGCTGCATAGCCAACTGACCGACAAACAATATTTTGAAAACTGGCTAAAGGTTAAAACCGGCGAGGCAAAAACCATCATCGGCACGCGAATTGCCCTATTCGCGCCATTTGTAAATCTGAAAGAAATTATCATTGAAGAGGAACATAGCCCCCATTACAAAGCCCAGCAAACGCCGCGCTTCCATACCCGGGAAACCGCCACCACCCTCTCAAAACTCTGGAACGCGCAAATAATCTTTAAAAGCCGAACGCCTTCGATCGAGACCACATGGCTGGCGGAAAACAAAAAAATCATCCTCCAATCATCCGCCACCAACGCCAACGAGCCAAAAATAGTAGTTGTCGACCTGCGCAACGAATTGAAAGAAGAAAATTTTTCCATTTTTAGCCGAGAACTTCAGGAAGGATTAGGAAGTATTCTCGAAAAGAAAATGCAGGCAATCCTTTTTATCAACCGCCGCGGCGCCTCGGGCGCCCTGCTTTGCCGGGAATGCGGCTACATTTCCAAATGTAAAAACTGCGACGCGCCGCTCATCTACCACCTTCAACCCCCTCGCCTCACTTGCCACCATTGCGGTCATTCCGAAAACTCACCCATACTTTGCCCTAATTGCCACGGAGCAAAAATCAAATTCTTAAGCGCCGGCACCCAGAAAGCAGAAACGGAATTTAAAAAATTATTCCCAACCGCCACCATATCAAGAATGGACAGCGATGTTGCCAAAGAAGAAAAAACAGCCGGCGAGATTATCAAAAACTTCAATAATGGAAAAACACAGGTGCTCGTCGGCACACAAATACTTTTTAGCGGCGCGCTTGAAAAAGTTCCGCTGGCCGCCATGATTATCGCCGACACGCTCTTCCACCTCCCTGATTTTCGCTCAAACGAAAGAACTTTCCGAACAATCAACCAGCTTGGGGAATTAACTGAAAAAAAATTAATTATACAAACTTATTCCCCGCAAAACAGCGCCATCCGGGCGGCGGCTGAAGGAAGCTACGAAATGTTTTACCAAGAAGAAATCAAAGACCGCCAGCTGCTTTCCTATCCCCCGTTTTCCCAACTTATTAAATTAACTTATAAACATAAAAATAATAAGCAAGCCGAACAGCAAGCGAAAATTTTAGCAGAGAGAATCAAACAGCAACTGTTAAACTTAAAACTCTCGCCCTTGGTTATAATCCTCGGTCCCTCCCCGGCATTTATCCCAAAAATTAGAAATCAATACATTTGGCAGATTGTTCTCAAATCACGCGTAGAAAACTTGGAGGAACGCAATAAAATTCTTCAGACCGTCCCGCCGGGCTGGATTATTGATGTCGATCCGATAATGATCATCTAGAACCCAATCTTCGGACAACGAAAACCCACCCCGCAAAATTGAAGGGTGGGTTTTGTATCTAAGAAATATTCTATTGTTATTAGAGATTGTCGGAAACTCCCCGCTTCACTTTGCCTAAAATTTCCGAGGCCATCTCTTTACCGCCCAATCCAAACGCCACGCCGCCGGCAATGGCAAGCATCGCCACAAAACCGGTAACTAAGGTCTGAATCAAGCCAGGCGTGACACCCAATTGAACCAAAGCCGCCAAAAAACCAAAGATCAAAATTGACCACTTGGCTAAAGAAGCTGAAAGATTAACCGCTTTGATATTGCTTGCCGAAGCGCTGACCAAAATTATCTTGTACAAAACGTGCGCCGCCCAAACCGCCACTAGGATAATCAAAACCGCGACGATTACGTTGGGAATATAATAAAGTATCGTGGTTAAGAAAGTAGTTACTCTGTCCAACCCAAGAATGTCAGTCGCGGCCATCAAAAAGACGATCATAATAAACCACTTTACCAAAGTTCCCAACCATTGTCCGGTGTTGATCTTAAACCCGGCCTTCTCTAATTCCCGACCGGCGCCCATTTTTTCCAAAAGAGCATCAATCCGCAAAACCTTCAATATTTGGTCAACCAATTTTTCAAGACCGATGGCAATCGCCCAACCGATCAAGAAAATGATAACTGCACCCAAAAGTTTGGGCAAAAACCCGATTACTCCTCCCCAGAGGACCTGGAAAGACTGAACCGTAACATCTGCCCAAGTTTGTATTACGAACATCATCATTTTATTTCACCCCCTTTCTTCCCCGCCTGGCGGGGCTTATGATCCCGCTCGGCGAGATCGTTAATTTCCTCTTTTTATTATATCATCACCGCCCCGCCACGCAAAGCCTTTTGACGCGTAATTGTGGATAACTGCCCATCGCCAGTTTTGGCGCCAAATTAGCGCCGGGCATCCCGAACTTGATTCGGGATCTAAGTCTAAAAATTCGCGGCAACAAACCGTCTGTTATTTAAAATTTTGTCTACACCGTTAGAAGTTTTGAATTATCTTTTGGTAAAGCGGGGTTAAAATGACAAAAGGAGCGTTATTCACCAAACTCAATACGAAAAACTGGACTTATCTGAAAATATTTGTTATCATATACGCACATTAAGTTTTGAGCTCTTAAAAAATTCGTCAGGAGGCGGACCATGAAAGCATCGAAGTTCATCGGGCTTATCACGTTTGTGTTCGTTATGGCCGCCACGATGATTCCGGCAGCGGCGAAAGATACGTTGCCAGTCAATCATTGTGATCTGGAAAAAAGATTTGTGGCCATTGAAGAGATAATTTTTAAAACCGACGGGACCGGAGCAATAAAAGAGATCAGGAATATCCATGGTCTCCATGTCGCGCCCGACATCGTTCTGTCGGTAAAACACGGCCACCAGATTGATAGCGTTCTGGTAGTCAATGGGAGAATCGCCGAACCCCTGTATGTATCACGGGAAAGCGATTTGATGCTAATCAGGACGAAAATAATTTCCGGCCTAAATGGCGCGCCGCCATTCCTGCTAAACGGACAGCCTGGCCAGCCAGCCATGACCCTTGATAAAAACGGGGACGACGCAGCTTGGAAGTCGGCAGGCGCGCTTGCGGAATTGGACGCCGTTTGCGCTTTTGAAAATCAGGGTCGGTACCTTTACCTTTCCGGTTTTATCCCTGAGAAAGGAGAATCCGGCAAGCCGGTTTTTGTGGACGGCAAACTGATCGGCCTGCTCAAGGGACGACTGCAGGATCCCGAGACCGGCAAGTATTTGTATTCTTATATGGTG
>PFOG01000001.1 GCA_002792395.1 Candidatus Portnoybacteria bacterium CG_4_10_14_0_2_um_filter_44_20
CTTGGGTAAGGGCGCGGCCATGAAAACTGGCTGCGAAGCAGCGATCAAATTAGGCGCCGAAATCATAATTGCGATTGACGCTGACGGCCAGCACGATCCAGACGATATCCCAAAATTGCTTAAAGAATTAACAGATAAAAATCTGGATATCGTTTTCGGATCAAGAAATCTTTCCCGCAATGTCCCCCTAGTTCGCGCTTGGGGCAATAAAATCACGACCATGGCGGTTAGAATTTTATCGGGGATTTCACTGAAAGATGTGCTTTCTGGCTTCAGAATATTTACCACGGCGGCGTATAAAAAAATAGTCTGGCAATCGCAAGATTATTCCGTAGAAGTAGAAATGATTATCAATGCCGGCAAAAACAAACTGCGATACGGAGAAGTTCCAATCCAAACGATTTATAACGACAAGTATAAAGGAATGGACATTATCAATGGATTTAAAATATTAATTAAAGCATTTATTTTCAAATTTTCATGATTTTAGGCGTGCAAATAGTGGGTGTCCTCTTCGCCCTTTTGATGGGTTATTTTGCCTTTCTCAATTTTAAAAGGAGGGAAATTAATCGGGGAGAGTTTTTCTTTTGGGAAATTCTCTGGGCATTTTTTGTCCTGATAGTTATTCTACCCGAAGCCACCTATGGATTAATCCACCGACTTAGCATCGCGAGAACAATGGACTTTATGACGATAATCGGTTTTATGTTCCTATTCTTTCTCACATACTACAACTACGCGATGTTGAATAAAATCAAAAAGAAGATGTCAGATAACGTCCGACAAGAAGCGCTAACTGAATTAGAAATAATTGAAATACATGAAGATGAAAATCCTCCTGCTTAATCCGCCGTTTAAAGGAAAATTTTCGAGGTCATCCCGCAGTCCGGCAGTAACCAGGGGCGGGACAATTTATTATCCAATCTGGCTGGCTTATTGCGCCGGGGTCTTAGATAATGCTGGGTTTGAAATAAAAATTATTGATTCCCCCGCCCAGAAATTTGATTTAGAAAAAACACTCCGGCTGGCCCAAGAGTTTAACCCTGATTTGATAATAATCGATACCAGTACGCCAAGTATAAAAAATGATATCCGCGCCGCAGAAGCGATAAAAAACCGGCTGTCGGAAACTTTTATTACGCTGGTCGGCACCCACCCCTCGGCCCTGCCCGAAGAAACCCTAAGACTAAGCGATAAAATAAACGCGGTCGCCAAGGGAGAATATGATTACACCATCAGGGATCTGGCGCGTTGCTTGAAAAATAATGAAGACCTGAAAAAAGTTGACGGGCTGATTTTCAGGGACGGTGAAAATATTATTCACAACAAACCAAGAGAGCTTATCCAAAATCCCAACGAGCTTCCTTTTGTCAGCTCGGTTTATAAAAAATACCTGAACATCAAAAACTATTTTTTCGCCGCCTCCGACTATCCAATGGTTATGATTATGACCGGCCGCGGCTGCGCCTATCGGTGTTTTTTTGCTATATCCGCAAACTTTTCATAGCCGGGTGTATCGTCCACGGTCCGCGGAAAATGTTGTCGAAGAAAT
>PFOG01000170.1 GCA_002792395.1 Candidatus Portnoybacteria bacterium CG_4_10_14_0_2_um_filter_44_20
GGGTCCGCGACGCGATTTCCGCGCCAATTGATATTTCAGAAGAAGATGCAAAAAAGTTGGCGTTGAATAGTGAAAAAGTCCAGAAATGGTTTGAAGGCAAGCCGATTAAAAAAGTAATTTTTGTGAAGAATCGGTTAATTAATTTGATAATATGAAGAAGTTTTCGCACCGGGCGCTTAATTTGAATAAGAAAACTAAAGTCGTTTACATCGCCATGTCGAAGCACAGTTTCTTTTTTCGGCGGCATGCGGTGAAGTATGTTTTGGAGCAGGGGCATACCCCGATTTCTCAATAAGGGATCGTTGATTATTTTTTATTAGACACGGTCGACAGAGATTTAGTGCGGCGCGCTAATAATAATTTCATTAGGATATCTGATGAAATGTGGGTTTTTGGGCCGGTTAGCGACGGCGTTTTGGCGGAAATCTTGTTGGTCAAGAAGGCAAACAAACCGATCAAATATTTTAAGATAGTTGATTCTAAAGACGCAAAGGAAATAAAAGTCGGGGAGATTGAATTTGAAAAGGGGTTAGAGAATTTTCGAAAAATTATCTAAGTAGCAATATGCAATGCGTATTTTTGGCGGCTGGGCGGGGGACGAGATTGCGTCCGTTGACGGACACTACACCCAAGCCGCTTTTAGAAATCAATAAGAAACCGATTCTGGCTCATAGTTTTGAGCAGTTGCCCGATGAAATTGATCAAGTTATTTTGGTTGTCGGGTGGCTGGGCGATAAGATTCGCAGCTATTTTGGCGATAATTTTTTGGGCCGGGAAATTGTTTATGTGGAGCACAAAGAAATGCTTGGGACTGGTTATGCCCTAAGTTTATGCCGCGACGTGTTGAGTGATAAATTTATTGTGATGATGGGAGATAATTTGTATTGTAGGCGGGATATAGAGAGATGTTTGGCGCATGACCTGTGTTTGTCGGTAAAAGAGGTAGAAAATCCGCAAGACTTCGCGGTAGTGGAAGTAGATGCAGGCGGCGCGTTAAAAGCAGTTTGCGAAAAACCGCATAATTCCGCATCGAATTTGGTTAACACGGCGTTATATGTTTTAGATAAAAGATTTTTTGATTACCCGCTGGTAAGAATCGCGTCTGGGGAATATGGTCTGCCACAAACAATTGTGGCCATGGCGAGTGATTGCCGGGTTGGCGTCGAGAGGGCGGAGGCTTGGACAGAGATCAACACGGCAGAAGATTTAAAGGGGGCGGAACAACATTTGTAATCAGTCTTAAAATGAAAATTCTTAAGATTAATCCGGAAAATTTGAGGGGTAGCCTGGGGGCTATCAGCGAGGCAGTAAATACGATTCGACGAGGCGGCACCGTTGTTTATCCGACTGATACTGTGTATGGCCTGGGCGCTGATGCCACCAACGAAAAGGCGATTCAGTGTGTTTTTGGCATCAAAAAGAGACCGGCGATTAAGCCAGTGCCCCTACTTGTTTCAGATCTGGAAATGGTTGAGAGATTGGCCTTCTTGAATAAAAAGATCGAAGAGACTCTTTTGGCAGTCTGGCCCGGGTCAATCACGGTTTTGCTTCAGAAAAAATTTAATCTTCCTGAAAGCGTGACCGCTGGCCTGAAAACCATCGGCCTAAGAATACCAGATTACAAGATAACGCATTATTTGGTCGTTCAATGCGGTTGTCCTATTACTGCCACCTCGGCTAATATTTCCGGCCAGCCTCCCTCTAATAAAATAGAAGAAGTTTTGTCTCAATTTAAAAATATGCCCCACACTCCCGATTTAGTCTTAGATGCGGGAGACTTGCGATTTTCCGAGCCCTCGATAATTTTGGATTTAAGCAACGGTAAGCCGACGGTTACCAGAGTCGGGCCGGTGAACAAAGACAAACTTTTTGAAATTATCGGCGTATAGCTACAACTGAAAGAGAAAATGAATTATAACGAACCCCGTTAGATATTTTGAATTAAACAATGGTCGAAATAAGGATATTATAACGAGGTTCGATGAAAAATGTATTATGATAAAACAAAAATATCTAACGGGGTGAAAATAATTTTGCCTGACAAAAAATATTTGGGGCTGTGTTTTGGAATTAAAAGAGCGGTTGAAAAATGTCTGTCCCTTGAGGGGGACAAATTTGTTATCTATGGCCAGCTTGCCCATAATGCCACGCTTTGCAATAAATTAAAAAAACAGGGAATTACCATTATTGATGATTTAATGGAAGCAAAAAGGGAAAAAGTTATTATCTGTCCTCACGGTATCGCCAAAAAGGATAAAGAGTTTTTAGAAAAAAGAGGGATTCCTTTTCTTGATTTAACCTGTTCTTTTGTGAAGAATCTTTTGAGCAGGGCTTTGGAATTTGAAAAGAACAGTTATCAAGTTATCGTTATCGGCGACAAAAATCATGTGGAAATAAAAAATATCTGTAGTTTTTTGCAGAAGCCATTGGTTGTTGGCAAAAGAAGCGAGGTGCGCAAGATAAATTCTGATAAAAAAATAGCCGTTTTGACGCAGACCACCCAGACTCTAAGAAAAATCAATGAGCTGCTTCCGTTGATAAAACGTCGGTGTAAAGAGATTGTTTTTATTTCCACTCGTTGCAATGAAACTGACGAGCGGCAGAAGGCTGTGAAAAAATTATCGGAAAAAACAGATTTGGTTTTGGTAGTTGGCGATAAGATGTCGAAAAATGCCAATAATTTAGTGAAGGTGGCGCAGGAAAAAACTCGCGCCAAACTCGTTTCGAGCACCAAGGGGCTTATAAAAATCTTTAAAAATCTGCATTATATATCCAATCTAAAAGTTGGCATTATTGCCAGCGCTTCAGCGCCGGCGTTTGTGGTCAACGATATAATCAAATGTCTCAAAGAAAAAACATTTTGATTTTGGGCTCAACGGGTAATTTAGGCAGACAGAGTTTAGATATTTTGAAAAGCTTGCCGGAATATCGCGTGGTTGGTTTGACAACGAATGACAATGTTTTCGAGCTTCAAAAACAGATCAAAATTTTTAAACCGGATTTTGTAGTTATTGCTGACCAGGAAGCGGGCTCGCGGTTTAAGGCGGGCGAACATCGTGTTTACATCGGCGAAGAATGGCTGAGCAAGGCAATAGAAAGAGAAAAAATAGATTGCGTTTTCAACGCCCTCTCCGGAGTCGTTGGCATTGAATCGACTCTGGCCGCTATCCGCGCCAGAAAACAAATTTTGATGGCCAATAAAGAAAGTTTGGTCGCGGCTGGTGAAATTATAATGAAAGAAGCGAAAAGATGTGGCGTTGAGATTTTGCCCGTTGATTCGGAACACTCGGCGATTTTTCAATGTTTGATTGGAGAAGAAATAGAAGAAGTCGATGAAATTATTCTTACTTGTTCCGGTGGCTATCGCGGTGGCGAGAAGAATCCCCAAATCGACAGTCTTTTAAAAAAATCAAAATGGAAAATGGGGCGGAAGATTACAGTTGACAGCGCCACCTTGATGAATAAGGGTTTGGAGGTCATTGAGGCGCAGGTTTTGTTCGGTCTGCTGGCGAAAAAAATTGAAGTGGTCATTCATCCGGAAGCGATTGTTCATTCAATGGTCAGATTTAAAGACGGCAGCATCAAAGCGCAATTAGGCCCGACAGATATGAGGCTGCCAATTTTGTACGCGCTTGCTTATCCAGAAAGAAAAGGGGTGCCCGGGAAGGAGTTGTCGTTTAGTAATTTAATCTTGAATTTTAAAAAGCCGAATATCAAAAAGTTTCCCTGTTTGATATTTGCTTATCAAGCGGCCAAAATTGGCGGAACGATGCCTGCGGTCTTGGTGGCTGCCGATGAAATAGCGGTCGAATATTATTTAAAAAATAAAATCAGATTGCAAGACGTGCCGAAAATAATAAAAAAATTATGGATGGGCACCGGAATAAACACCGGGATATCAAGCATCCCAGCTTAGACGAAATATTTATGGTTATTAAAGAGATAAAAAAGAAAACAAAAGAATGGATCGAACAAAAGTATATAAGGAACCGAATATAACGCCGAAATAGCGCTAAGGGAACGGCGGAATAAAAGCAATTTTAATAATTCCTAATTTAAAACCCCGAGCGTAAGCTCGGGGAGATTTATTGCGTCGCTTCAATGCTTTTTCTTCATCATTCTTTTTGTTTACCTTTCATGACAACAACTTGGATTTTTCTTTTGCTCCTGCCCCTAGAATCAAAGTCCCAAAAGAGCAGGCTTTGCCACCGGCCCAGGTTGAGTTTGCCGCCGCCAAAGCTCCACAAAAGCGATTCTCGGATCATGGCCGCTTTAACATGGGCGGTTGCGTTCTTCCTTTCGTCCGGATGCATGTTCTCGGTCCGGATTGAAAAATCGTCATGTCTCCAATACCCGATTGGCCTGAGTAGATTGATCAGAAATCCTAGAAAATTATTGAGAAATTTTTTAGGAACAAAATCCAATAATCTTTCCCGTCCGGACATGATTTGCGGCAAAGACTGAAGAAGCTTTTCGGCCCCTCCTTCGAGTATCTCGCCAAAATCAGCCAAAAGCATCGATTCGTTTTCCTGAACCAGATAACCGGCAGATTTTGCGGCTTTTTGCGTCAGACCCGTTGTCGTGTGCAAAGTGTGCACCAAAACCAAACCGTCTGAAAAACCGGAATTATCAACAACGCCCTGCACTTTTTCTGTTATATCAACACAATGAGTTTCTCGCCGGCTTGCCGGAATTTCCAAAACTTCCCGATAGATTTTCATCAGAGTCTCCTCCGTTGCAAGAAGTGATCAGGCACCAAAGCGCCTTTTTTCTTTAGCGTATTCTTTAAGAGTCTCGTCCAGTTCTTTTTCGGTAAAATCTGGCCAGAGTACTTGTGGGGAATAAATTTTGGAATTTCCGGTCAACCACATCATAAAACCGGCGCTGAGATGCGCCCAATTGCTAAGGGGTTCGCCCGTCCGGATGACCAAATCGACCGGGGGCAGGCTGCAAGTCCAAAGAACATTCTTAATGGTTTCATAATCAATGATGGATGGGCGCGAATTAATAATTTTATTCACAGCGGCCGTCATTTCATCGAAACCGTCATATCCGAAAAGAATCGTCAGGTTGCGTTCGGCATATCTTTCGGTTTTTTTCTCGAGTTTGGAAATAAGCGCGTCCAAATCAGAATCATTAATAATGGATTGGCCCTGCCCGAAAATAAGAAATCTTATCTTATCCTTTTCCACAGATTTGATTCTGGCGCTCAATTGCTTTTTCATCAAACCTACCAAATAGACAACCTCTTTTTTATTCCGTTTCAACAAGTTGTCGGTCGATGCCGCCCAAAAGGTAAAATACGGAATGCCGCGACGAAAAAAAGCATCGGCTGTTTCCTCGAATCTTTTGACGCCATTGGCATGGCCAATCCACGGTTCAAAACAATGTTTTCTCGCCCATCGCCGGTTTCCATCCGGAATAACAGCAACGTGAACCGGTAAGTTGTGATTACCCGTCATAGATGTCTTCTGATTAAAAGTACGTAATTCAAAGTAAGGGCAGAATAACATATTTCATCTGCCGTGTAAACAATCACGTTCGTTTGAGGCCGGTGAAAAATGCTGACAGTTCGACAGACTCACTACAAGTTTGCGCCGATTTTATTCTTCAAGCGAGGCGTAAGCCGAGTCGAGAAGTTCATAGCCGAAGCCAATTTTTCGACCTGCTCCCCTTAGTTGCTTGCTCGAAAAATAACGATTTTACGAATTATTTATCAAGCTCTCTTTTGCGGACTTGCAAAATTTGTAAAAATATGTATTATATACCCAATCCTAATTGACAAGAAAAGCTCCTTTAAAAATGAATAAAAGAAGTTTTTTGGAGGTGGAATGTGGCCAGAATTATTAACGAACCGTCGAGGACGTTCGGAGAGTATCTATTTGACCCGAATCAAAAAGAGGGGCATTATCGGCCGGAAAATGTGAACCTAAGGACTCCTCTAGTGAAACACAGAAAAAGAGAAGATCCGTCTTTGTTTTTGAATATTCCTCTGGTTTCTGCTTGTATGCAGGCGGTTTCCGGGCCGGAGTTAGCGAGCGCTTTGGCGCGTTGCGGTGGCCTGTCTTTTATTTTCCAGTCACAGTCGATAGAAGATCAAGTTGCGATGATTAGGCGGGTCAAGGGTTCCAAGGCTGGTTTTGTGGTCTCGACGTCAAACCTCAGGCCGGAGAATACCATTACAGACGTTCTTGAGCTTCACGAGAAAACCGGACATTCAACCATTCCTATTACCCATGACGGGACGGGGGCTGGCTACTTGCTGGGAATTCTCACGGAGCATGATTGGAAGTTTGAAGAAAATCGCGGCCGGCCTGTTTCTGAAGTAATGACCAAGATAGAAGATGTCATTTTCGGTCCGGCTGGCATTTCATTGCACGAGGCCAACTCGCTCCTTAAAAAGTATAAAAAAAGTTGTCTGCCCATTATAGACAATGAAGGCAACCTTCAGTCCTTGGTTTTCTGGAAGGATTTAATGAGTCATTTGGATAACCCTGATGAATTATTAGATGTCGAAAAGCGCTTGGTAGTCGGCGCTGGCATCAATACTTGGGATTACCAAGACAGGGTACCGGCCTTGATTGCGGCGGGCGCAGATGTTCTCTGTGTCGATTCGGCCAACGGATTTACCGACCATCAGAAAGACGTCATCCGGTGGATAAAACGGGAATTTGGCAATTCGGTTAAGGTTGGCGGCGGAAACGTCGTCAGCGCCAGAGGGTTCAAATTTCTGGCTGGAGCTGGGGCCGATTTCATCAAAGTCGGGATCGGCGGCGGTTCAATCTGCATCACTCGTGAGCAAAAAGGTATTGGCAAGGGGCAGGCGACGGCCCTTATGGAGGTCGTCGAGGCAAGAGACGAAATTTTTCATCGAACCGGAATTTATATTCCGGTCTGCTCGGATGGCGCTATTGTGTATCCTGTTCATGTGGCCATGGCTTTGGCCTTGGGTGCCGATTTCGTGATGATGGGTGGCTGGTTTGCCCGCTTTCGTGAGGCGCCGGGTCGTTTAATCATGGACGGCGGCAATTATTACAAGGAATATTGGGGCGAGGCGACCAACAAAGCGCGCAATTTCTCCCGTTATGATGTCGCGCCGGATAAAAAAGGATTATTCGTTTTTGAGGAAGGCGTTGAGGGGAGAGTACCATTCGCCGGTGATTTAAAAGACGGTGTTCGGGATGCTTTGGCCAAAATTAGAGCTACAATGTGTGATTGCGGCGCTCTCGATATTAGAGAATTCCGCGAAGAGGCCGTAATTCAGTTAGCTTCTCCTTTGGCGATTGCCGAAGGCGGAGCGAATGTTATTGTGAATAAAAACATTTTTTCGGGTAAGTAAAAAGATAAAAAATCACCCCCGCGGTATTGCGGGGGCGTTTTGTTTTTAGCTTTCCTGCTCTTTTATTTTGTCATTCTTTCAATTGTAGCGAAATATTCGCGCAGGCAGTTACCGCAATGGCGGCAGGCAGTGGTGCCGTGTTCACCCTCGATCTTGCCGCAGGAATAGACCCACTTATTATATTTTTTGTCATCTAAATAGCGGACCATGATTTTTTTCCAAGCCTTGGTGGTAATGGCGTGGTAGGAATTGATTGTCCTTATGCGGAAAGTATAATTTTTTTTGTGTTCGGCGGGAATTTGGCCATCGAAATAAGCCATAAAGGTTAAAATAATCGGAATCCCGCGCGCTGAATAGTGTTCAATAACTTCGTCGACAAGGCTTAGATTCCAGGTGTTGACTCGGACGCGGACGAACATCAGGTTTTTCGGAATGGGGTCAAGGAGGTATGCTTTGGTGTCGGTCATCTCGGCCGGGTTAACGGTTAGGACAACTGGCGCGTCAAAATTTTCGAGGTCTTTCGGGATAGCGGTATTGTAGAATTTTCTTTTGTAGAGTTTCGTACTTTCGATAACTGATTTTCCGCGGTTGTTACTGTCATTTCCGTCGTTGACGCGAATGACATACCCGTGTTTTTCGACCCAGTCCGGGTTCGGCATATTGGGTAGATTGTCGTCCAGTGGCTCTAAATACGAACGGCCGGATTGAAAGAAGCAATCCTTGCATTTCATCGGGCATCGGCCAGTTTGCGGGATACAGCAGATAATGCCGCTGGCTTTGGTCTTGGGGTTTTCGATATAGTTCGGCCAGAGATTTTCTCGGAGTTTGGGAAGGATGAGTTTTATCTCTGTGTCCGCGGGAGTGTTGCTCAAAAGGTATCCCGACCCCAATTCTCTGAATGACCTATTAACGACATAATAGTGTCCGCGTTCTAGGAATTGAGCTGGCGTCCGGGGTGTTTTTTCCTCTGCTTCTTTGAGGGTGAAATAAGCGTTACAGATTTCTTCTCTTGATGGCTCAATTACCGGTCCCGATCTAAAAGGGTGTGGCTCGGGACTACCGCACCTACAGGATTCTGTTTTGATGACAACTGCGAATCCGTAATCAGTGTATTCTTTGTTTAAAATTTCACGCAGCGTTTCACCGTTTTTTACTCTTGCCCATATTTCCATTCTTTGCTGGCGTGTTAATTCTTTCATGTATTTCTCCTTTATTTTG